>CAIZNF010000621.1 GCA_903934275.1 uncultured Nitrosomonadales bacterium | reverse complement strand
GAATAAATCTTGCTGATTGGGTTGTAGCTCATGCCGATCAGGTCATCCAGATTCAACCCCGCATTGCGGCAGAATTGCGCGAGTTCGGATGGTTTTATGAAATTGTCGAAATCGTGCGTGCCGCGCGGCAATAGTTTCAATATATATTCTGCGCCGATAACTGCGAGCAGGTAGGATTTCGGGTTGCGGTTGAGTGTGGAAAAGAACACCCATCCACCCGGCTTTACCAGCTTCGCACAGGCCGCAGCCACGCTTTGCGGGTTGGGCACATGTTCGAGCATTTCCAGGCAGGCGACGATATCGTAGTGGCCGGGTTGCTCGGCGGCAAGATCTTCCACGGCGATCTTGCGGTATTCGACTTTCTTGCCGCTTTCCAGCAGGTGCAGTTTAGCGACTTGCAGCGCTTTGTCTGACAGGTCTATACCGCTGACGTTCGCATTCAAATCGGCCATGCTTTCGGACAGGATGCCGCCGCCGCAGCCGACATCCAGCACGGTCTTCCCGGCGAGGTTGGCGTGGCGGTCGATGTAGCCCAGACGCAGCGAGTTGATGTCGTGTAGCGGCTTGAATTCGCTGCTCGGGTCCCACCACTTGTGCGCCAGTTGTGAGAATTTTTCCAGTTCGATAGGGTCGGCGTTGGTCATGGCGTGGATATTGGTTAGTGATGGGCTGACTTTAACAAAACTTGCCGTTGCCGCCAAATAATATTACTGGCCATGCGTGTGGCTCTGGGTCGCATCGCTGTGCTAAAATGCGCGCTTTGTTGTGCGTTTGCTACCTTAGGTCAAAGCTAATCCATGGAACAGAAATTCGCCAAAGAAACCCTGCCGGTCAGTCTTGAAGAGGAAATGCGCAAGTCCTATTTGGACTACGCGATGAGTGTGATTGTGGGTCGTGCGCTGCCCGACGTGCGCGACGGCCTGAAACCGGTGCATCGTCGCGTGTTGTTCGCGATGCATGAGCTGTCCAACGATTGGAATAAAGCCTATAAAAAATCGGCGCGTATCGTCGGCGACGTGATCGGTAAATACCATCCGCATGGTGACACGGCCGTGTACGACACCATCGTGCGCATGGCGCAGGATTTTTCGTTGCGCTACACGCTGGTGGACGGGCAGGGTAATTTCGGCTCGGTGGACGGAGATAATGCGGCGGCGATGCGTTACACCGAAATCCGCATGTCGAAAATCGCCCATGAATTGATCGCCGACCTAGATAAAGAAACGGTCAATTTCGGGCCGAATTACGACGGTTCCGAGCACGAACCGCTGGTGTTCCCGGCGCGCTTCCCCAATCTGTTGGTGAATGGCTCGTCCGGCATCGCGGTGGGCATGGCGACCAACATTCCGCCGCACAATTTGAATGAAGTGGTGGATGCCTGTCTCGCGCTGTTGAAAAACCCCGATCTGGATATCGAACAATTGATCGAATATGTGCCCGCACCGGATTTTCCTACGGCTGGTTTCATCTATGGTCTGGCTGGGGTGAAGGAAGGCTACCGCACCGGTCGCGGCCGCGTGATCATGCGCGGACGTACTCATTTCGAAGATATCGGCAAGGGTGAGCGCCAGGCCATCATCATCGACGAGCTACCCTATCAGGTAAACAAGGCCAATCTGCTGATCAAAATCGGCGAACTGGTGCGCGAGAAGCGCCTGGAGGGTATCTCGGAAATCCGCGATGAATCGGACAAATCCGGGATGCGTGCGGTGATCGAGCTGAAGCGCGGCGAGAACGCGGATGTGATCCTCAATAAGCTGTACAAAGATACCCAGTTGCAGGACAGTTTCGGCATCAATATGGTGGCCATCGTCGATGGACAGCCCAGGCTGCTCAACCTAAAGCAGGTGATCGACGCGTTCCTGCGCCATCGCCGTGAAGTGGTCACGCGCCGCACTTTGTTCGAATTGCGCAAGGCGCGCGAACGCGGCCATATCCTGGAAGGCCTGGCGGTGGCGTTGTCCAATGTGGACGAGATTATCGCATTGATTAAAGCTGCGCCGACACCCGCCGATGCCAAGCGCGGACTGATGGCGCGTTCGTGGCGTTCTTCGCTGGTGGAAGATATGCTTAGCCGTGTCAGCGACGCGTCGCGCCCCGAGGGCTTGTTGTCCGAGTTTGGCCTGGTAGGGCAGGGCGATGCACGCGGCTACCACCTTTCCGATACGCAAGCGCAGGCAATTTTAGAGTTGCGCCTGCAACGTCTGACCGGGCTGGAGCAAGACAAAATCGTTGGTGAATATCGCGAGGTGATGGATAAGATTGCCGACCTGCTCGACATCCTCGCCAAGCCGGAACGTGTCACGCAAATCATCAACGACGAGCTGGTTGCGGTGAAAGCGCAGTTCGGCGACAAGCGCCGCAGCGAGATCATCACGCATACTCAGGACATGAGCATGGAAGACCTGATCGCGCCGGAAGACGTGGTGGTCACCCTCTCGCATGGCGGCTACATGAAAGCGCAGCGTCTCGACGAATACCGCGCGCAGAAACGCGGCGGACGCGGCAAGCAGGCCACGGCGACCAAGGAAGACGATTTTATCGACAACCTGTTCATCGCCAACACCCACAATTACATCCTGTGCTTCTCCAACAAGGGGCGCGTGTACTGGCTCAAGGTCTACGAAGTACCGCAGGGCAGCCGTATTTCGCGCGGCAAGCCGATTGTGAATCTGTTGCCGTTGGAAAATGGCGAGATGATCAATGCGGTGTTGCCGGTGAGCGAATTTGTCGAGGATAAATATGTGTTCTTTGCTACCGCCAACGGCACGGTAAAGAAGACCCCGTTGAATGATTTTTCACGCCCGATGAAGCGCGGCATCATCGCCATCAATCTGGACGATGATGATCATTTGATCGGGGTTGCAGTCACCGACGGCAAGCATGACGTGATGCTGTTCTCGAATGGCGGCAAGGCGGTGCGCTTCGACGAGAACGATGTGCGCGCGACCGGGCGTGCATCGCGCGGTGTGCGTGGCATGAAGCTGGCCGCCAAGCAGCAGGTGATTTCGTTGCTGGTAGCAGGAGACGAGCAGCAAAGTGTGCTGACCGCTACTGAAAACGGCTATGGCAAACGCAGCCCTATTGTCGAGTACACCCGCCACGGGCGGGGCACGCAAGGCATGATCGCGATCAAGACTTCGGAGCGTAACGGCAAGGTCGTCGCCGCGACACTGGTGAGCGTTGAGGACGAGATTATGCTGATCGGCACCAGCGGCGTACTGATTCGCACCCGCGTCAAGGAAATCCGCGAGATGGGGCGCACCGCTCAGGGTGTCACGCTGATGAATGTGGAGAAGGGCGATAAATTGGCCGGTTTGAGCCGTATCGCCGAGCCCGAAGAAGAGGCGGAAGAAGCGGCAGAGGAATAAATGTAGATCGGGCTACGCCCGACATGGTGGGCACAGTGCAACCTGTGATATTTTGTTAAAAACCGGGAGTAATAAAGCATGACAATTTACAACTTTAGCGCAGGTCCGGCAGTGTTGCCGAAAGAGGTGTTGTTGCAGGCGCAGGCGGAGTTGCCTGACTGGCGTGACAGCGGCATGTCGGTGATGGAAATGTCCCATCGCGGCAAAGAATACATGAGCATCCAGGCGCAGGCCGAAGCCGATCTGCGCGAGCTGATGGGTATCCCCGCCAATTACAAGGTGTTGTTCCTGCAAGGCGGTGCCAGCCAGCAGTTCGCCATGATTCCGATGAACCTGTTGCGCGGCAAGACCTCGGCCGATTACCTGAATACCGGCGAGTGGTCGAAGAAGGCGATCAGCGAAGCCAAGAAATTCTGCACCGTTAATGTTGTGGCGACCGGCGCGGACAAAAATTTTACCTGCATCCCCGCGTTTGACACATGGAAGCGCGATCCTGATGCCGCCTACCTGCATTTCACGCCGAACGAAACCATCGGCGGTGTGGAATTTAACTGGCTGCCCCCAGTAGACAATACGCCTGACGGCGTGCCGCTGGTGGCGGATATGTCTTCCAATGTTCTGTCGCGTCCGGTTGATGTGAGTAAATATGGCCTGATTTACGCGGGCTCGCAAAAGAACATCGGCCCTGCTGGTCTGGCTATCGTCATCGTGCGCGACGACCTGATCGGGCAAACGGTCGCTGGAACGCCGACCATGCTGGATTACAAGACCCATGCCGACAATGATTCGATGTACAACACGCCGCCGACTTATGGCATCTACGTTGCAGGGCTGGTGTTCTGGTGGTTGAAGAAAAACGGCGGCATCGCCGCGATGGAACAGACCAATATTGCCAAGGCGGGGCTGTTGTATGCGGCGATTGATGCCAGCAACGGCTTCTACAATTGCCCGGTGGCGTTATCGGATCGCTCGCGCATGAATGTGCCGTTCACGCTGAAAGACGCAAACCTGGATGGTGAGTTCCTGAAACAGGCCGATGCGCGCGGGTTGCTGCAATTGAAGGGGCATCGTTCGGTGGGCGGGATGCGCGCTTCGATTTACAACGCCATGCCGTTGGCAGGTGTGCAGACATTGGTTGATTTCATGAATGAGTTTGCCGGAAAAAACAGTTAATTCAAATTTGCATCAATTAATGATAATAATTTTGTAGGGTACATTTCACGCACCATTAATATTGGCTGGCGCGCACAGCGCACACTACGACTGGAAGAAAAAATGGTAAATCCATATCGCATTCTCACGCTGAATAAAATTTCGGCACAGGGGCTGAAACGCTTCCCCGCAGACGCTTATCAGGTCGGATCCGACATCACCGAACCGGATGCGATTCTGGTGCGTTCGCAGGTTATGCACGATATGGAAATTCCTGCCAGCGTAAAAGCGATTGCGCGAGCCGGTGCTGGAACAAACAATGTCCCCGTCGCTAAAATGAGTGCGCGCGGTGTGCCGGTATTCAATGCGGCGGGAGCGAACGCCAATGCGGTGAAGGAGTTGGTGGTTGCAGGTATGTTGCTGGCGGCACGCAATATCGTGCCCGCACTGCAATTCACGGCGGGTTTGCAGGGCGACGATGCCGCGATGCACAAACTGGTCGAGGATGGTAAGAAGCACTATGCGGGCATCGAGTTGCGCGGGCGCACACTGGGTATCATCGGTTTGGGGGCAATTGGTCGCTTGGTTGCTGATACCGCGCTGGCGCTGGGCATGCGCGTTTATGGATACGATCCCGAACTGACCGTGGATGCGGCGTGGAGCCTGTCATCACAGGTGAAGAAGGCGCATAGCGTCGATGAGTTGCTCAAGAATAGCGAATTTGTCACGTTGCATGTGCCTTTGGTAGATGCGACGCGCGGGCTGATCAACGCCAAACGCGTCCAAGCGATGAAGCCGGGTAGCGTCCTACTGAATTTTTCGCGCGATGCCATCGTCGAGGAAGATGCTGTGTTGGCGGGTTTGGCGAGCAAAAATTTGCATTACTACGTGTGCGATTTCCCCTCGCAAAAATTGCAGGGGCAGACCAACGTGTTGACTTTGCCGCATCTCGGCGCATCCACCGGAGAGGCGGAGGAAAATTGCGCGGTGATGGTGGTGGATCAAGTGCGTGAGTATCTGGAGCACGGCAATCTGACCAACACGGTAAATTTCCCCACGCTGGTTATGCCGCGCGAATCGGCGTTTCGTTTGGCGGTTGCCAATGCCAATGTGCCGAACATGCTTGGGCAAATTTCCACCACGTTGGCCCATTCGGGCATCAATATTCACAATATGATGAATAAGTCGCGCGGCGAAATGGCTTACACCCTGGTGGATACCGACAGCGCGCTGCCCGCTGAATTGATTGGGCAGATTGCAGCTATTCCCGGCGTATTGATGGTGCGCGATTTGCCTTTGACAGAAACTACATGAGCGATAAACTAAAACAGCTCCGCGAACAGATCGACTGCCTGGATGACGAACTGCTGAAACTCGTCAACCAGCGCGCCGCGCTCGCGCAGCAGATCGGGCTTCTCAAGGATGATGGCGTGATTCTCCGTCCAGAGCGAGAGGCGCAGGTATTGCAGCGCTTGCAAGGCGAGAACAATGGGCCGTTGGGCAATGCTGCAGTGGTGCAGTTATTCACCGAAGTGATGTCGCAGTGCCGCGCGCTGGAAGCGCCGTTGACGGTGGCCTATCTAGGGCCTGAAGGGACGTTCAGCGAGGCGGCTACGCTCAAGCGTTTTGGCAGTGCAGTGCAAAGCAAACCATGCGCAACCATTGATGATGTATTTCGTGCGGTTGAAAGTGAGGTTGTGAATTACGGCATGGTGCCGGTGGAGAATTCCACCGAGGGCGCGATTGGGCGCACGCTGGACTTGTTGCTGCAAAGCCCACTGCATGTTTGCGGCGAAGTCAGCTTGCCCGTACATCACAACTTGATGAGCCTAAAAACTGATTTGGGTGCAATTCGTAGGGTGTATTCGCATTCTCAGTCGTTGGCACAGTGCCATGAGTGGTTGGCTAGAAATTTGCCGGGTGTGGAATGTGAGGCTGTTTCTAGTAACGCTGAAGCTGCCAGATTAGCTTCTACTGCCCTTGGAATGTATCACGATCATGTACCAGCTGCCATTACCAGCCGACGCGCTGGTGAGTTATCTGGCCTTAAACTGTTGGCGGAAAATATCGAGGATGACCCACGCAACACCACGCGTTTTCTGGTGTTGGGCAACCAACAGGTAGCTCCTTCCGGAAACGATAAAACCTCACTGGTGCTGTCGGCGGCGAATCGCCCAGGTGCGGTACATGATCTGCTGAGCCCTTTGGCAAAACATGGTGTCAGCATGACCAAATTCGAGTCGCGTCCGGCGCGTTCCGGCTTGTGGGAATACGTGTTCTACATGGACATCGAAGGCCATCAGGCCGATGCAAAAGTGGCTGCTGCACTGGCCGAACTCAGGCTAATCGCCGCATTCGTGAAAATCTTAGGTTCATATCCGGTTGCCGTGTAGGCGGTCGTTCGGGAGTAAATGAATGGCAATGCCGCAACTGTGCTGGGATATCAGGTTCCTGAAAAACAATCCAACGCTGAAGGATGAAAATTACGGCATTCCCGCCGAAGTGAAGCACACCGACTACCCGGTGCGTATGGTGCGCTACTGGTTCATGTACCACTTCCTGCGCGAGGATGCCGCGCGCAAGGGCGCGCTGGACGTGTGCGAAATCGGTGTGGATGTCGGGCAGATGCTTGGCTTCATGCATGCCGCCGCCGGACATGGTGGCGAAAAAGTGCCGCTGGACAGTTGGGATGCGGTGGATGCGCTGATCCGCAAGGATGTTTTGGAGCGCGCCGGGTATAACCATTTTTACGAAGTCGATCTGGAGAGCGGTGGATTCAAGCTCGACAGGCAATACGACTCAATGATTTTGTTGCATGTGTTGGAGCATTTATTCAAACCGGAAGAGCTGATCGCGAAAATTGTGCCGCACCTCAAGCCGGGCGGTATGTTGATCGGCGGATTCCCTTCCACACCGGAATCCATGGCGCAGTCGCGCGAAGCCGAGATTCGTCCGAAGGCCGGTAAATACGGGCATGTCAGTGTGTTTTCACCGAAGCGCGTGCGCGACATGGCGGAGGCAAACGGGCTGGAAGTGGAGTTTTTGAGCGGTGCTTTCATGATGCGCAAAAAAGGCTTCTTCCTGGAAAATTACCGCTGGTGGTTGCGTTTCAACCTGTGGTTTGGCGCATTGTTTCCAGGTTGGCCCGGTGAAATTTATTGGGTGTTGCGCAAGCCGCCCAAATAACCGTAGGGTGGGCTCTGCCCACCATGTCGGGCGCAGCCCGACCTACATTTAAATTAAGTGTAATTTTAATATTTAAGCATGAATTATTCAGAACTAGCTCCTGCCTACATCCGCGCCATTGCGCCCTATCAACCCGGCAAGCCGATCTCCGAACTGGAGCGCGAGCTGGGTATCAGCGGCATCGTCAAGCTGGCATCGAATGAGAACCCGCTGGGCGCGAGCCCGAAAGCGCTTGCCGCGGCGCATGCCGCACTCGATGAGATTGGACTGTACCCGGACGGCAACGGCTTCGCGCTGAAAGATGCGCTGGTGCGGCGTTATGGCGTGGCGCACGACAAGGTCGTGCTGGGCAATGGTTCCAACGATTTGCTGGAGCTGGCGGCGCGCGCTTTTTTGACTGTCGGTGATAAGGTGGTTTATTCGGATCATGCTTTCGCCGTGTACGCGCTGGCGACGCAGGCGGTAGGCGCGAGCGGTATCAGCGTTGCGGCGAAGGATTTCGGCCACGACCTGGATGCGATGCGTGCGGCGGCGGTGGGGCAGGGCGCGAAAATGATTTTTATCGCCAACCCGAACAACCCGACTGGGACATATTTGACTGGCGACGCATTGCACGCATTTTTGCGCGCGTTGCCTGCGAATATTCTGGTGGTGCTGGACGAGGCGTATAACGAATACCTGCCGGTGGAATGTCGCTACGATAGCGTCAGTTGGCTGAAGGAATTCCCCAACCTGATTATCTCGCGCACCTTTTCTAAGGCCTATGGGCTAGCCTCGTTGCGCGTCGGTTACGCGCTGGGCGATTCACAAGTTATCGATATGATGAACCGTGTGCGCCAGCCGTTCAACGTCAACAGCGTGGCGCAGGCCGCTGCGGTGGCGGCGTTGCAGGATGCCGATTTCGTGCAGCAGACTTTCGCGCTGAACCGGCGCGGCATGGTGCAAATTGTCGAGAAATTAAGCAAGTTGGGATTGGAATATATCCCGTCGTTCGGCAACTTCGTCAGCTTTAAAATCCCGGAACGGGTAGCTGGTAGCTCGTTGCCTGTAGCTAAAGGTGAAAACCATCAGGCAGTGGTTGGCTGCACGCTACCCGCTACCCGCTACAAGCTACAAGCCGAACGGGCTATGCATGTTTACCGCCGCCTGCTGGAACTGGGCGTGATCGTGCGGCCCATCGCCAATTACGACATGCCGGGCTGGTTGCGCGTGAGCATCGGGCTGGAATCGGAGAATGAAAAATTTTTGACTGCGCTGAAGCAAATACTTGGAGAGCAATAAATGATTATCGTAATGGGAAAAGATGTCACTGACGAGCAGATTGGCGCGGTGGTAAAGAGACTGGAAACAGCGGGTTTGAAAGCGAACATATCGCGTGGTATCGAGCGCACTGTAATCGGTGCGATTGGCGATGAAACGCCCCTGACCGAGGAAATGTTCACGCCGCTGCCCGGTGTGGAATCGGCGATGCATATCGCCAAACAGTACAAAATCGTGTCGCGCGAATCGCATCGCGAAAATACCGTGATCGACATCGGCGGCATCCCGCTCGGTGGCAATCAGATTCAGGTAATTGCCGGACCCTGTTCGGTGGAAACGCAGGAGCAGATGGATTTGTCTGCCAAATATGTGCATGAGGCAGGCTGCCGCATGATGCGCGGCGGCGCGTTCAAGCCGCGCACCAGCCCTTATGCTTTTCAGGGCAAGGGCAAAGAGGGCTTGGATATGTTTCGCAAGGCAGCCGACCCATACAAGTTGCCCATCGTCACCGAGTTGATGGATGTGCGCCAGATCGATATGTTTATGGAATACGACGTGGACGTGATTCAGATCGGCACGCGCAACATGCAGAATTTCGATCTGCTCAAGGAAGTCGGGCGTATCAACAAGCCGGTGATCCTCAAGCGCGGCATGTCTGCGACCATTTCCGAATGGCTGATGTCCGCGGAATATATTGCGGCGGGCGGCAACCACAATATCATTTTCTGCGAACGCGGCATCCGCACCTTCGAGACCGCCTATCGCAACGTGCTGGATGTAACCGCAATTCCGGTGCTGAAGAAGGAAACCCACTTGCCGGTGATCGTCGACCCTTCCCACGCGGGCGGCAAGGCGTGGATGGTTCCGGCGCTGTCACAAGCGGCGATTGCCGCAGGCGCAGACGGCCTGCTGGTCGAGATGCACCCCAGCCCGTGCGATGCATGGTGCGACGCAGATCAGGCACTGACCCCGCAAGAGTTGAAAAAACTGATGGGCACGCTGGGGGCGATTGCCGGGGCCATCGGGCGCACGTTGTAGGGGCGTATGGGAATACGCCCGTGGGGGGGATCGTAAAAGGTGGTTGGAATGCAAAGGGCTTTTGGCCATACGCCCCTACGGTCAACCGATGAAATAAGGCAAGGTGGCAAGTTGTGATAACACCGCAATTCAAAAAAGTCGTCATCTTCGGCGTCGGCCTGATCGGCGGCTCGTTTGCGCTGGCGTTGCGCAAGGCGGATGCGGTGGCCGAAGTGGTCGGCTTCGGGCGTAGCGAGGCGACGTTGCAACAGGCCATGCAACTCGGCATTCTCGACCGCATCGGTATGAATCTCGCGGAACTCGGCGATGCCGACATCGTGTTGCTGGCCACGCCGGTCGGGCAGATGGCGGAGCTGATGGCGCGCATCGCGCCGCATCTCGGCGCGCACACGCTGGTCACCGACGGAGGCAGCACCAAGAGTGACGTGGTAGCGGCGGCGCGCGCAAATTTTGGCGGCAGGGTCGCGCAGTTTGTTCCAGCCCATCCCATCGCGGGCGCGGAGAAGAGCGGCGCGGGCGCGGCGCAAGCCGATCTGTATGTCGGCAAGAAGGTGGTGTTGACACCGCTGCCGGAAAATTCACCGGGTGCCGTAGCGCGTGTGCGCAAGGCATGGGAGCTGTGCGGTGCGGTGGTAAGCGAACTGACGCCGCAACAGCATGATGCGGTGTTCGCGGCGGTGAGCCATCTCCCGCACCTGTTGTCGTTTGCGCTGGTGCATGACCTCGCGCAACGAGATAACTGCGACCTGTTGCTATCTTTCGCCGCGAGCGGTTTCCGGGACTTTACACGCATCGCGTCCAGCAGCCCGGAAATGTGGCGCGACATCTGCATGGCGAACCGCGATGCATTGCTGGATGAGCTGGGGCTTTATATGGAAGAGCTGGAATCCTTGCACGAAGCGCTGGCTGAAGCCGATGCGGGCAAGCTGGAGCAGGTGTTCAGCGATGCACGCAAGGTGCGCAGCAACTGGACATCGCAATAAGAACAATGATCTTAAAAGCAGCAGGCGATAAATGGGTAGGTGCGAATTCATTCGCACACATATTGGGCTATGTGCGAATAAATTCGCACCTACCGAAATGATGGGCAGTATTCAAAATAAACAGGTTTGGTGGCTGCTCATCGCCGTCGCGCTGATCTGGTTCGCCAACCTCGAATACCGCACGCTGGTCAAACCGGACGAAGGGCGCTATGCCGAGATTCCGCGCGAGATGGTCGCGAGCGGCGATTGGGTCACGCCGCGCCTGAACGAGCTCAAGTATTTCGAAAAACCGCCGCTGCAATACTGGGCGACCGCTACCGCCTATACGCTGTTCGGCGAGCACCAATGGACATCGCGCCTGTGGACCGGGCTGACCGGATTTGCGGGCATCCTGCTGGTGTGGTTCGCCGGGCTGCGCCTGTTCGGGCGCGAGGCGGCGGGCTATGCCGCGTTGCTGTTGTCCAGCAGTCTGCTGTACGTGCTGATGGGACATATCAACACGCTGGACATGGGTGTCACGTTTTTTCTCACCTTGGGCATCGCCGGGTTGCTGCTCGGGCAGGCGCAGGCGGATAAAAAGAAACAGCGAAACTGGATGCTGGTCGCGTGGGCTGGTCTGGCCTTGGCGGTGTTGAGCAAAGGCCTGATGGGGTTGATTTTGCCGGGTACTGCGCTGTTTATTTATTGCATGGTGCAGCGCGACTTTAGCGTGCTGAAACGTATGCACTGGCTGCCCGGACTGGCGGTGTTTTTTGCGATCACCGTGCCGTGGTTTGTGCTGGTGATGAAAGCCAACCCTGAATTCTTCGAACGCTTTTTCATCTACGAACATTACACGCGTTTCACCACCAAGACGCACGGGCGCTATCAGCCTTGGTACTACTTCATACCGATCCTGCTAGCCGGGGCATTGCCGTGGACGGTGCTGATGTTCGACACAATGCTTCGTACATTTCGTAATAGCGGCCTGTCGGACAAGGCATTCAACAGCGGGCGCTTCCTGCTGATCTGGGCGGTATTCATCTACGTATTCTTCTCTATTTCAGGCTCAAAGCTGCCGTCTTATTTGCTGCCGATGTTTCCCGCACTGGCATTGTTGATGGGCAAACGCATCGCCGAAATGCGCGAGCGGGTGCTGTTCTGGCAGGTTGCCCCGGCGATACTTGCTGCGCTGTTGCTGCTGGGATTGGCGCTGAATGTGGGCAAGTTCGCCGGGGCAACCTGCCAGAACAGCACCCGCTCGCG
>CAIZNF010000620.1 GCA_903934275.1 uncultured Nitrosomonadales bacterium | reverse complement strand
GCGGGAGAGACCGCAGTCGCCAATTTTTTTCGCCCGAATTGAGCCCCATGAACCGGAGGAGTACAGTAGCAGTGTTCGCGATAGCCGCAGAATTGCCGCATATCCTTTGGTGCTGCGAAGCCCGTGGGAGAGACTGGCGCTGGTTGGCGGTACGAGGATTGTTTGGTGAGCGAAGTTGCTTCCCGTTGGGTAGGTTTGCATCCATTTCGTCCAACTAGGCGGGTTTTGCGGGCGACTTTCTATCAAACAAGGAGCTGACATCATGAAAGGATTGCAGATATTCAATGATAAGGCGGTCGGTATTGATGTGGGCAGCGAGAGCTTGCACACCTCGATTGCCGGCGATACGCCCAAGGTCTTTGGCACCATGACCGCAGATTTGTACGCTTTGCGCGATCATCTTGTTGCCAACGGTGTTCAAACGGTCGCGATGGAAGCGACCGGCATTTACTGGCTGTGCGTATTCGAGGTGCTCGAAGCAGCCGGAATTGAAGTGATCATGGTCAATGGCCGCCACGTACAGAATGTGCCTGGCCGCAAAACCGACATGGCCGACTGCCAGTGGCTGGCCACCTTGCACGCACATGGCCTGCTGCGTGCAGGGTTTGTCCCGGAGGCCGACATCCGGTGCTTGCAGGATTACATGCGACTGCGCACCGACCACATCAGCATGGCGGCCTCGCACGTGCAACACATGCAAAAGGCGCTGGACCGGATGAATATCAAAATTCACGAGGTCATCAGTTCGCTCACCGGCGTGAGCGGCCTGGCCATAGTGCGTGCCATCGTGGGCGGCGAGCGCGATGTTGAAACATTGTTGGCCTTGTGTGACGTGCAGATTCGCCGTGCTAAAGCCGAACGCATGCGTGCCGCGCTGCAAGGCTCGTGGCGCGAAGAGCATCTGTTTGCGCTGTCGCAGGCACTGTCGGGCTGGGATTTTTATCAGGCGCAGATCGCCCAGTGCGATGCGCGTGTCGGACAAGCGCTGCGCGCCCGTAGCGCGCAGGATAACGGCACCAGCGAAGACGGCGGGGGTGACACACATGGCCCGGCAGGGTGCGACACCGGTTCCGGTAACGGGATTGCCACGATACCGGTGGTTGGCATCAAGAAGAAATCCGTGAAAGCAACCAGCCAGAATGCGCCGCGTATTGCGGATATGCATCCTCTGGTTGTAGCGCTCAACGGTGGCCGCGATGCGAGCGTGTTGCCGGGTTTGACGGACTACTCGATCCTGCAATTGGCCAGCGAAGTCGGCACTGATCTGGCACGCTGGCCAACGGCCAAGCACTTCACCGCGTGGCTGGGGCTGGCTCCTGGAGCGCATCAAAGCGGCAAGCGGCGAGGGCGTCAGGCGCGCCAGCGCAACCGTGCTGGCCGGATATTTTGCACGGTGGCGCGGTCTTTGGCCAACAGCACCGACAAAGCGCTCGGCGGTTTCTACCGGCGCATCCGCGCACGCCGGGGCGGGCTGCTTGCCAATCAGGCGCTGGCGCGAAAAATCGCCACGCTGTACTGGAATGTAATGGTTAAAGGTATTCAATTTGTTGAAAAGGGCCTCGCCTATTATGAGCAAAAATTTGCCCAAACCGAACAACGTTTACTACGAAAACTCGCCTCGAAGCATAATCTTGTGCTCATGCCAAACCCATTGCCTGCTTGAGGTTCATGGGTAGGGTTGGGGAGAGGGGGAAGGTCATGGCAGCTTCTCTATTTGATAACTTGCCATGAGCTTCACGCTGATATTCACCGAGCAATATGAAAAACGCGCCGCGCGTTTTCTCAAGCGTCATCCGGAACTGGAAAAGCAATACCTCAAGACACTGCAATTGCTGGAGATGAATCCGCACCATCCCTCGCTACGTTTACATGCATTGAGCGGAAAGCTGCAAGGTCTGCATTCGGTTTCCATCGACCTTTCTTACCGCATCACACTGGAACTGTTAATCAAGGGTGAAGAGATCATCCCGGTGAATGTGGGCGACCATGAAGCAGTGTATTGAAAGGCGCAGAATAGAACGCGGAAGGGTTTGTACAGCGGGACAACCAGTTGCATTACAAGGCTTGATTTTCTGATTGGCCTTGCAAGGTGTAATCCATTCTATTGAGAATGATAGAATCCGCCGCATGAAACCGCCAAGAACGAGCTGGAAAGATTTCCCTGGCGTGCTGATACACGCCAGCGAATCTGCCGTTAAACAGCACATACACTATTGGGCGGCTAAAACGGGCGATGCGGTGGCTGCGGACAATCTGGTGCGCGACACGCTTAATCAGGCGCAAATTGATGCGCTCGCCACGCTACTGAAAGAATACAGCCCCATTCTGGTTAGCGCTCACGCTTATGAGCAGAACGGGGTGAACGCCATACCGGAAGTGCTTGCCGATGAACTGGCGCAACGGCTTGGATGGGAGGTGGATAGCGGCGTGGTACAAGTGAATGTCGTTTCCCACACCGGCGCAGATGGTTTTTCGCGCCTTGCGCGCCAACCGGAATTTGATGGCGCTATACAGGCGAGCGCAGATTACGTCATGGTGGATGATTTCGTCGGGATGGGCGGAACACTGGCCAATCTGCGCGGTCACATCGAGGCAAACGGCGGCAAGGTATTGGCTGCCGTGGTCTTGACAGGCAAGCCGCATTCCGCCAAATTGCAAGTTACGCAAAGCAGTCTTGATGAATTGAGGGGAAAGCATGGAACAGAACTTGAACGTTGGTGGCAAGAACGATTCGGTCACGCCTTCGACGCGCTTACTGAATCAGAAGCTCGGTATCTTATCCGCACCGAGGATGCTGGAACCATCCGAAATCGCATTGCTGCGGCAGAGCAAGCAGGAAATCGCCCGCAAGGTGGCGCAGAATAAATAGCGTATCCATCGCAGCACCATACTGGTAAGGCATGGAACAAAAGGCGGTGGCGTTTGCGAAGCGGGGCAGCCGGTTGTATGGCAAGGTTTGAATCACCTCAATCGCGCAGACAGGATTCCAATGCACGGACAACCCGACCGGCAGCTCGCGCGGGCTTGTCCAGTTGATGCTGCCAAATGCGAACAACTTGCCATCCGAGGCAGCGCAATTCGCGGCTCACATACCTGTCGCGTTTCCGGTTGTTGGAAATCTTCGCATCCCAAAATTCCCGGTTACTGCCGGGACGTTTGTAGCACTTCGGGCAACCGTGCCAAAAACAGCCGTCCACAAAAACCACAACCCGCTCGCGCCGGAATGTGAAATCCGGTTTGCCGAGTAGCGGCTGGTTGCGCCGCCAGCCGGTGATGCCGTACTCGCGAAAGATTTCGATCAGGCGCAACTCGGTTGCCTTGTTGCCGCGCGAGCGGATCAACGACATCACCTCTGATCTTTTTTGTTTGCTCCAGATGTCACTCAAAATTCAACCGGCCCGAACTTCTGGTAAAGATCCGCCAGATGCCGCACCGGCATTCTGAACTGGCTCCGCGCTTTCACGGTTGATTTTTCTGTGCTTGCCTTCATCACCTTGGAACCCGGATCAAAGATCACCATTCCGGCGCACAGCGCCGCCAGATAGCGGTTGAAATCTGTGCCTTCCCCCATCAATGCGGGGCTAAAGTAGCGGTAAGCAGGCACCAACTCCTTCCCGCTTTCATAAGGAACGTAAGCCGCTTGTGCATGCTTCTTGTTCCATCCGATCATCAGCTCGGCAAACGACCAAGCGGCTGCGCAGTGCCCGGCATCATTGAGCAACTCCACAGCACCGCCCACATCCTCGATGACTTTTCGCGATGGGTTAAAGCCGCGCACCGCCAAGGTGAGACCGGTTTTTACATTACGGCAATCGGCGCGGTGAGTGCCGGTGAAATAGAGTGTGTCATCTCCGGCGGGCTTACCGTATTCACGGACAAAAACTTAAACCCCGTTCTCACCATACATCCCGCCATCCAGCTCCGGTGTCATGAGTGTGATTCTGTCGCCGCTATAGGCCTTCATTTCCCAGCCCAGAAAATCAGGCATGGTGCATCCGTTTGGAAGTGACGGAATCTATAATTTAATCTTCAACAATTAAGACTTCGCGCTGACACTCATCACAAAACTTAACAAATACATGCGCATCATCAATCATGATTTCTTCAACAAAATCCAATCGTGTTTGGCATTTTGGGCAGCAGTCTGGCTGGTCAGACATAATGTAAAACACCATGTTGGGAATACTTTCTCTGGTCTTCAACGCCGTCATTTTCTATTATCCAAAAAAAGTTCATTCCGATGCCACGCGATAAACTCCGCTTGAGGTGCGAAACGTTCCGGCGGTTCAATTGTGCTGCCATCCAACGGTAACAGAACCTCAATTACGAAAGCTTCCTTACGCCGTTTTAGCTCCTCCGAGACGACAATCTTGAAGTCATCGGTGAGCGTTATTAGTCCCTTATCAAACGCCTTGTCATGAATCGCGGAAAGGCACAGTCCATTACTTGGATTTAGGCGATTCGCCTTGTCTCTGCTCCACGGCACAATATGGCTGGCAATCAACAGGCGCGGCTCTGACAGGCCAGACATGCAACATCGCCCCCGATAACTAGTGCCTGTCAGAAAACCCCTGTTTTTTAAAAACTTACTCCCTGAATTTTTGGCATGTACCCCACAACTCTTGATTTTTGTTGCTGGAAGGAAAAGTTTTTCATTTTCCTGATACAGAAACGCGAATTCCCAATATTGC
>CAIZNF010000619.1 GCA_903934275.1 uncultured Nitrosomonadales bacterium | reverse complement strand
TGGGCTACCAACTCATAGCGCGCCAGACGGTCGGCGCGGATATGCAATTCCGGTTGAGGCTCTTTCTTGGCTTCTGTCGCAAAGCGTTCCGGCAGAGTAGCCACCTCAACCCGCTCTCCATTCCCAAAAAAGCTGCCATCCTCACGTATAGCAAACTCAACATGATCCGGTTTGGTAATATTGGGTTTGCTCGATGCCTTTGGCAAATCAATTTTTACCGAATTGGTCAGCAGTGGCGCGGTAATGATAAAAATTACCAGCAACACCAGCATCACATCCACCAGCGGTACTACATTAATTTCCGCCATCGGCCCCTGATGCCGACGCGAATCAAAACTTCCCATAGCCATAATTTTCCTCCACTTGTAGGTGCGAATTCATTCGCACGCGGTGAGTTAGGTGCGAATGAATTCGCACCTACCAGCCCATCAATTTTTCTACGCTCAAACCTTCTTCTCCCCCATCGTCACCAGCGCAAAAAGATCATGGGCAAAATTATCCAGTTGCGCCAACCATATCCGGTTACGTCGGGTGAATGAGTTATATGCCAGTACGGCCGGGATCGCCACCGCCAAACCAACCGCCGTCATGATAAGTGCTTCGCCCACCGGGCCGGCCACCTTATCCAGCGTGCCTTGCCCACTCATGCCGATTTGCACCAGCGCGTGATAAATGGCCCACACCGTACCGAATAAACCGATGTAGGGCGATGCTGAGCCCGCCGAAGCCAGCACCGTCAAGCCATGTTCGATCTTGATCGATTCCTGGTCTATACCGTTACGCAACACGCGCGTCAGATATTCCGCCGTCCCGCCCGCCACCAACAGCTTTTCCACGCCACTTTGATGCCCGTCGCTGACCGTCAACGCCTGCCGTGCCAAATCGGAAAAGGCATTATCCACAGTGCTTGCACTCAGCGTCGCCTGCATCTCCTTCAAAGAAGATGCCTCCCAGAATTTTTTCAGGAAAGCATCGACCCGTTTGCGTGCGCCCAAATTCGCAATGGCCTTGGTTACCATCAAATACCAGCTCGCAATCGACAGTATCAGCAGCAAGGCGAGCACGCCCCTGCCCATGGCATCAACTTGCGTAAGAAAATGTGCAAAGCCCAAACCCTGTTCCATATCATCTTCCTTCTAAAATAAAAGCAAATGGCTGCAAGGCAACCGCACGCACGGCGACCCCATTTTGTATTGCGGATTTACAACGCCAGGTTTTAACCGCATTCACCGCTGCCTCATCCAACGATGGGAATCCGGAACTCGTTTTGACCACTACACCCGATACACGTCCATCCTCACCCAGCTCCACACGCAACAACACCCGCCCCTGTTCGTTGAACCGCCTTGATCGCGCCGGATAATTTGGCGGCGAGCGCTCCGGGCAACTCACCGAGAGCTCGCCACTCAACATCACCGGCTGCGCAGGCAGCGGCGGTGCCGGAGGCGCGGGTGGTGTTGGTGGTGCCACAACCACCGGCTCGGGCGGCGGCACATAGGTAACCGGCTCATCTGCCTTAACCACCGGTGTCTCAACCGCCAGATGCAAATGTTCTTTTGGAGGTTCAACCGGCTTGGGTTTCGGTTTTGGCGGCTCAGGCTTTTGAGGTTCCGGTTTTGGCTGTTGCGGGTTAATAAGATTAACCATCAAAATCAAAGCCTCGTCCGGCGTTGGAATGATGCGATAGCTCCACAGCCCGTACAACCCTGCACCATGCAACGCCAGCACGAATATCAGGCCGATCAGTTTCTCGCCTTTTATGCGAAGCAAAAATTCAAGCATTCATCATCCCGGTTGGCCTGCGGCATCGCCTGATGCAACCACTCCAAAACTCATAGCCCGGCATCTTTCATTATGGCCACATCAGTAGTCAAACTTCAGGTTGGCAAACACGGTTCGTTGTGGGTACGGATGGGCGGAGTAGGACTTGTAGTCGCCGATATTATTTACGCCAAAAGCAGTGCTCCACTGTTTAGTAAACTTATAAACGGCTTTGGCATCCACCACATTAAACGAGCTGGTTCCCCCGTAGGTGTTGGGATTGATGTCGCTGTTATCCAGCGTATTATACTGGCGTCCGCTGTGGCGGGCCGCCAAGCTGAAGGTGAGGCTGTCGGATGCATGGTATGTCCCCACCAGCGTTGCCCGCCAGTCCGGGATGCGTATCTGCTTCATACCGACGTAGGCCGGGCGTCGGTTATTCTGCAAAATCTTGGAATCGGTATAAGTGACGCTCCCGGAAAGATCAAAGCCGCGAATACCTATATCGCTGACTTGCAGCGCGGTTTCGATGCCGCGCGTACGTACCTTGTCAACGTTCTGAACGCTCGTTACGTTGGCTGTATCGGTCTGAGAGATGAGCGCGTCCTTCTTGTCTTCTTGGAACAGTGAAATGCGCAACAGGCCACTTTCCAATGCCCGCTCCACCGTGAACTCTCCGGATATAACCTGCTCCGGTTTCAGGTTGGGGTCATTTACCTTCACATTGCCAGGCAGACTGATGGTCTGGAACATCTCGGTGACCGTCGGAAAACGATAGGCTTTGCCAAGTGAACCCCGCAGCGCCCAGTCCATCGATGCCTGATACGAGAGCGAAGCCTTGGGCGAAAAGGCCGAGTCTGTCCGGTTGGAATAGTTCAATTGCCTGTAGGCGGCAGCGTTGGCGGAATTGTAGTTGCTACCGTCATATGCTTTCCATTGCTCCTGCCGGCCTCCCACAACCAATTTCCAGTCGGAAGCAAAGCGCCAAGCATCCTGAAGGTACAACGCCTGAGTCTCTGTCTTCCCCAGCGAGTTGGTTTTTAAAGCCCCTGCAGCACCTGTCAGCCAATCCGCGGTGACGGTATAGGCCGATTGGTTCAGCTCATAGCGATCATTGTGATAACCGAAGCTTACCTGATGCGTGCTTTGCAAGTCACCATCGGGACGCCATTCGCCGCGAAAATCGAGATTCTGCCAGCCCGTTCCGTCCGCGAAGGTGACCACTCCACCCTGACGGATAGCCCCAGTGCCTAAATCCACCCCGCTGTTTGCGGTATAGTTTGCTGTACGGGAAATATCCTTGTTGTAGTCATAGATGCTGGCAGCAACCTCCCAGTCCCATATCCCACGGGTGTTGGATTTCACCGAGAGCCCGTGCATAAAATGCTCACTTTCGGTATTGCCAGGACTCAAGGTAGCCGTCGTGTAATTTACACCGCCGATTTTGACGCTTCCGTTGTAAACCTTATTTCCGGCTGCGTCCCTCAGGTAGCTATCGACACTGGTGTCGGAGTTGATCCGCCATGCACCCAGAATATAGGTAGCGCGAACCGCCGGAGAAAAATCATAAGCCAGCTTGATCTTGCCATTGTCCTGCACGGAGTGGTCGATACCGTAACCGCCGGTAATGATCCGCGCCGCGCCCGCTGTATCGGTATCTCTATGTTGACCGGTGACGGTCGTAGTGCCAGCTCCCCCTGCGGTTGCAACACCGAAACTCATCGGGTGCCCATATGTATCCAGACGATCGACGTTGACCAGGAACGACACGCTATCAAACTTGCTCCCGAGAGTCGCGCTACCGTGCGCCCCATCATAGTTATCGTTCGTGCCATATAATTTGAAGCGTTCCTGAAAGGCATCCAGCTTCGCGTGAGCTTCAAACTTCTCCGGCATCCGGGTTGTCATGTGTATCACGCCGCCCATCGAATTGCCGGGGTAAAGGGCAGAGAATGGGCCATAGATAATATCAACCCGCTCGATCTCTTCCGGCGATACCATGCCCCAGCGCGGTGAATAACTCCAACTGTTGCCGAGAAAACTCGATAGCAGCAGGTTGTCCGCGTAGACAGTGGACTGAGCGCTGGAAATGGTGCCGGTCGTCCGCGTCTAAACGACACTGTTGCGGTCGCCGATGTAGCGCTCACGGACGACGATGCTCGGCATGTATTTGATTGTCGCTGCCGCTGTCACCGCATTGATGCTCTCATCAATCTGCTTTGCCGTCACACCCTCGCTGGTTGCCGGCAAATTGGCCGGCACAGCCGGTTTATCGGCCTTGATGACCATTTCATCAAATTTCTGCACGCTTTCAGCGATTTGTTTTGCCGGTTCCCCCTCGGCAGTTACCGGTGGATTAGCTGGTACAGCCGATTTATCAGCCTTGACGGTCATCTCATCCAATTGCTGCGCACTTTCAACATCCGCCGCAAACGCCACGTTCGCGATGCTCACACAAACACAACCTAACACAAATAATTTCCCGCCATTAAATAACTGCTTTTTCATCACTACCTATCCTCACGTTTAATGCCTAAAATTTCTTATAATTGAGCTTCTTGCAAAACTATTTTTGATGATAATTGCTCAAAAAAGCAGCGATTCACCTCGATTAGAGTACGCAATATGCACTTTTTTAGCTACAACGAAATTTAGAAAAAATCGCAAATGCTTTCATTCGCGACAGGCGTGCTTTTGGCGCACTTTCGATCATTTTGACCACTTGGTGGCGGCAACGCTATTCCGATGCCACTGAGGCACATTTAAAAAATTATCGCGACTTTTGCAAGAGGCTCAATTTTTAAAAAGCTGGCGGATACTACAGGCGTAAGAGTTATTTTGGAATGCGGCAAATTGTCGCACCCCCAAAAACAAATCGCCCCGCATAACAAACATAAGGGGCGATCAACAACAATGGAGGGGCTATTGCCCCGACAGGCTTGTCATCAAACTGCTATTTTTTTGCACTCATTAAAGCAGACGGCGCACGATTCCGCTGTTTGCTTGCAAATTTCTTCATCCGCAAATTTGAGGCATTCCTTTTCGCAATCTTTGCAAATATCCATAACCACCTTTGCCATTTTGGTGAGTTGCGGTGAGTTGTTGTTGGCAAGCAGCCCAATCGCGGTACATGCGGCAACCATATCACTGACACGCATGGCGCATATAGCCATTCCTTTGTTTTCACCCTGGCTAAAAATCTCGAGGCCATGGCTAAGACATGCTTGCCCTTTTTTCACGCTGTCGGAAGCAGCATCGATCAGGCTTTGATATTTTTTGCCATGCGCATGCTGGTGGACCGCTGGTTGTTTGGTTTTTTCTGCGGCAAATGCCGTGCTCCCGGCGGCGGCAAGCATCAAGCCTCCTGTTGCCACTTTAAGCATTTCTCTTCTGTCCATGATTAATCTCCTAAAAGTTGATAAACGCGGCTGGAAAGACAGGTATTAAGCACACCACCGCAATAGCTAAAATGTGCGTTACCTTTAGCAAGTATAACTCACTCACATCGTGCAGCGAATATGCGACTTGGTTTTTGACGCAAGTTGGCTTTTGTGAATACCGACCCGCCAGTGTTATCCGGCGGTTTTTTACTTCAATCACAACATCATTCAGTCAAATGCGAAATTTGCCTTCACCCACAGGTTGCGACCCACTTCGTTGACCCGTGTAGTTTGCGTAAAACCGCTCACCATGACACCTGCACGGCTGATATGCTCTGCGTAGTTCTTGTCGAACACGTTATCTACACCAGCAGTCACTTGCACGGTCTTATTGGCACGCCAGCCACCGTTGACCGAGAACACACCGAAACCACTCGAAGCACCGATGTCGCGCCCGGCGATGTTACCCTGGTTCACCGCGACGCGGTTCTGAGATGCCACGCCACGCAACAAACCACCGAACGACCATATCTTGTTGTTGTAGTTGACACCCATTCGCACTTCCAGCGGCGGAGTCTGACCCAATGCTATACCATCGGTATCGTTGTCGCCCTGCACATAAGCCAAGCTACCATCCAGCTTCCAGCGTTCTGCCAACTGGTAAACCAAACCCGCTTCTGCACCATAGGTAGTGGCGTTCACGTTGCGCGTAACTGTCACCGATGACATACCCTTGGTCACATTGGATTGGATCAGATTGAAATCGGTGATCTTGTTGTAAAACGCCGATACCGATCCAGACAGCGCTCCTTCGCGGTAATTTAAACCCGCATCCAGTTGGGTAGTCCTCTCTGGATTGGTGTTAAACGCACTAGCTGTGGTCAGGCTTTCGTAACTGAACATTTCCCAGTAATCCGGTGCGCGCGTGGTGCGCCCCACGCCAATAAACGCGGTCGATGCGCTAGAGACATCCTTCTCGAAACGCGCAAACCCGCTGGATAGTGTTTTCTTGCGCGATTGATTGGTCGTAGGATTCGCAACAGTGCCCATCCCACGGGTTATCGTTGCGCGATAATCTGTTGCCTGCCAACTGTCGGCTCGAAGTCCGCCGATCACACGACTTGTTTCAGCCAGGTTGTGATGTAGCTCACCGAACACGCCGATATTCTTGGAATCAGCATCCTTGGTGCGAGCATTAAGTGTGTAGTCTCCCGCATAACCCGGTGCTGCGCCCACACGGCCGGTGTGCACATTGCTTTGCGTATCCAGCCCCAGTTTGAGCTGGGTGTTTCCTGCCATGTTCAGCGTTCCCATCAAACGACCGCCGGTCGTTTTGCGGTCCGGATTCATCGCCGCCATCATGCCCGCCGGATTTCCGCCAGCACGCAAGCTGTAACTATCCATCACATGATCGACGTAGTTGTAATACACCTGCGCCTCGATGCCATCCAGCACTCCACCCATGCGTTGCTTGTCAAATTTCAGCCCATAGTTATCACGGGCAAATTTCGATCCATCCACGGTTCGATCAGCGTATGCAGCTTTCCCATCGCTCCTGGCTGCCGTCAACTCAATGCGCGTATTGTCATCCGGTGTCAAACCCACCGCCGCATTGCCACTCCAACGGTTGTAAGCAGAATGCACGGCATAGCCATTGCCATCCTTGTAATCGTTGGCCTCAGAACGTGTACCGCCAACGCGCAAATAGGCACTTTCGGAGCCAACACGGGCTTCGGCCATTTCATCGTTACGGCCAAAACTTCCACCCATCAACGAGCCAGTAACTTTCGTACCTGCCGGTTCGCGCTTGGTTGTGCGTTCGAACAGCACCGTACCCGCCGAGTTACCAGGACCATACAGCACGGTCTGCGGCCCTTTCAACACAGTGATGCGTTCGTAAGCTGCGGGGAATACGTAAGCAGTTGGCGGGTCCATGCGGCCACCGCAACCACCCAAAATTTGTTCGCCATCCAGCAGAATGTTCAAACGCGAACCAGCCATGCCGCGAAACACCGGATCGCCGTCGGTACCGCCTTTGCGAATCACCGAGAAACCGGGGATGGTTTTGAGATAGTCCGCGCCATCGTGCGCGGGAACTGGCTGGCGCGGCTTGCGCGGATCGGTCTCTACAACCAGTGGCTGCTCCATCGCCGGTGCGGTGACCACCACCTCTTCGAGCATGACCGACTCGGCAGCTTGCGCTACCGGAACAAATGCTGCGACCAGCGCGGCACAAATGGCGACGTATTTGAATTGCATTTTTTTCTTCTCCTCCGACAAATTAAATTTTTTATAATCATGAATTGCGCGGCGATTATACCTGCAATTTATTTACTTGGGAATGTGACATATTGCCGCGCGTCAATTTGTCGCACCACAAAAAAACGCCCCGCATGGCGAACATGAGAGGCGATAAACAATAATGGAATGACTACCTCCCGCGTCTATTCAGGTTTTTCTACGGCCGCTGCAATTCTCCATGATCGTGACCGGCTCGGATGACCACAAGTTAAACCACTGCCTAGTATTTGATCCGGCGCGTGGTTATGTGCTGGCCGAAGCGTTTGATGTTGTGCCACAGCACGGATAGCACCGCATCCACCAACAGGCTCTGTTTATCGGAGATTCCACCGCAGGAACGATAAAAAATCTCTCATCCACCCATGTATCGTTTGGGCTAAGGGAAACGAAAATTCTAAAGCTACCGTTAATCGTAATTTAACATCCACCCCATCCCCCTCCTAGCCTCCCCCTTGAAGGGGGAGGGACTGAGTCCCTTCCACTTCAGGGGGAAGATAAGGATGAAGGTGGGTTGTTTTTGGTTTGATAGGATGAAATTGATAAACGGAATTTTAGTAAATTCTTACTCCCTAAGCCGGGCGAGCCGGAACCAAAAAAGTACCTCGTAGGAGCGACCTCCAAGTCGCGATTTAACGGCTCGCGGACTGGAGTCCGCTCCTACGGTGATTGGCTGTACATCATAATTCTCGTCACGTTTTGACATCATTTGACTGGTAAGTGACTAAGCACTTCGTTTCATAAGTTCACGTACGTATTTTTCTAGCCGCGAGCTTCAGATGCCGAACTCTATCGTTCAATGCATGGAGTTAAGAACCATCGCACCCCAGTGTCCAAGCGCACGCGAGCGACAGGCAGGTAATGTGACATATTGCCGCGCGACAAAATGCCACATTCCACCAACACCGGCAAGCCTGTAAAATTTTACCTATAGAATTTTTTGGCTATAAACTTTTCATATCTCACCAATCAAGCTGGACACCTCCATCTACACCGAGCTGGCAATGCTAGTGGATGCTATATCTGAAATTATTTTACCGTCGGGGAAAAAACACTCATGAAGTTATCTGCTACTGAAAAGATCTCGCTGTTGCTGGTGGATGATGACAGCACCTTCTGCCGTGTGCTGTGCCGCGCACTGGAGAAACGCGGCTTTGCAGTAACGGTGGCGCATAGCGTGGAGCAGGCGTTACCGCTGGCAAATGAAAACCCGCCGGAGTACGCCATAGTAGATTTAAAGATGGGCGGAGCATCCGGGCTGACGCTCGTCCATGCCCTGCATGAACTCGACCCAGCCACTCGCACCGTGGTGCTGACCGGTTACGGCAGCATCTCAACGGCAGTGGAAGCCATAAAGCTGGGCGCGACACAGTACCTGACCAAACCGGCGAATGCCGATGAAATCGTGGCGGCATTCGGCCATATCGCCAGTACAGATGCCCAACTCAATGCACAAACTCTCACGGCGGATCAGATGGAGTGGGAACATATTCAGCGCGTATTGAAGGGGTATCAGGGCAATGTTTCGGCCACATCGCGCGCGCTCAACATGCACCGCCGCACCCTGCAGCGCAAACTGGCCAAACGGCAAAACACGGAAGGCTAGAAAAATACTTAGGGAGGCAGAAATTCTAAAGGTACCGTTAATCGTAATTCAACATCTACCCCATCCCCCACCTAGCCTCCCCCTTGAAGGGGAAGGAACTGGATCCCTTCCCCTTCAAGGGGAAGGTTAGGATTAACCAGCGACTTGGTTGCGGTTTTTTGCAGCTTAGTCGAACGGCTAGTTGTTTCATCTAGGGGGTGGGTTGTTTTTGGTTTGGTAGGATGAAATTGATAAGCAGTATTTTGGTAACTTCCCGCTCCTTCAGGTAAATTTCGAGCAGGTGCTTTACTCACTGCAATTGGATCAGTTCACGGCTGTATAAGCGACATTGCATGGAAAAGACAATATTTTGCACGTAAATGTTATGGGAGAAATGGTATGTCCAGAAAATTGCTGCTTGAGTTGAATGGAAAGAACAATGGTGCGCTTAGTAGATGGCTAGCTAAATGCGAAGGAGAACCACGCATTGCGTGGTATCCATCTGCGGGCGAAGATTTCAGGGACTTGCTATATCTGAGCCAAAAATATGCGGAAGTTAACCCCGCGCCAAAACCCGAACCTCTCTGCCCAAATATATTCCTTCATACCGATTATTTTCCGCATGAATCATCAAACTTCTTGGACAGCCGCACAATTCATATTGATGAACGAACGAAGGTTTCCGTCAAATCAATTGAGGAGCTACCCCGGTGCGAGTTACCTCTTGACGACAAAATCGTTAGTTTTTCAGAAGGCAGCCACGCTACCGGTCGCGTTGTATTTCTTGAAGTCGAGATTGAATCAAGTGTACTGGGCACATTTTCTGTGCCCGTGATTTATGCTTTTGTTGAAAACGCTGCTTTCTGTGCAAAACAAGTGTTGCCTAAAAATGGCCGATTCAGTCATATCGTCCATGTCCGCTTTGGAGGCGGCTGCGGTGGCGGTGGAAAGTCGAGCGGGGTGTGGTTGCTGAATGTTTTGAGCAAGCTGAATTGTGAAATGTTCATTACAGATAGCCACCTTTCCAGACAGTCAGGTGATTCTCGAATTTATAGGCTGTTTCCGTCACTTGCTGGTGACGAAAGCATTTCTCAGCTTGAGCAGGTCAGGGTTGTCAAAAGTGAGGGGTGGTCTGGCCATGGTGATGTGTCGTGGAACATTGTTCGTGAATCAGCATTCAGTGCATCGCCAAAATCCGAAGGTTGCACATAAAGGTTGAGGAGAAAACTAATGACGCTAAACGAACTAAAGGAATTTATCGCCCAACAAGCCGAGAAGTTCCATGCCATCGAAAATATTGAGGAGTGGCAGTGGGAGCTGGTCGAGTTTGGAACTTTCAATAAAATATTCGATTTTGTCGTTGCTAATGGGTATTTTCAGCCATCCAAGGAGCAGCTTGAGGAAATCGAGGGTGAGGGATGGTCTCTGATAAGCGCAATGGAAGCGGTTGATGAGCAAAAAAAACTGATGCCCCCAGAGATTAAAGAAATGATTGGTTTTTTCTATCAGTCATTTTTCCCGGAGAATGAAGAAAATGATTCGTAGCGTGACTTGCTGAGTTTTGGTGGTCAACGTGAAAATTCAAAAAAACAGCTACCAAGTCGAAGACCTGAATCCAGTTCACCATGTACATATGAGGTACGTTCCGCGCCCTCGCATTCAGCGCGCCTTTGTGCGCTGGCTCAGAGGGAGCCGCGCACGCTTCGTGGTTCCCGTTTGCTTGACTAAAATATCCAAAAGGAATGTGGAGCTGCATTTTCTCAATTATCCAGATTGCCTTTCCGTCTCGCTTTCGCGTGATGAGATTAACGTCCATGTGAATTGGCTGGGAGATTTCTGGGATATGTTGGTCAGCCTGGATGTACACGCATTCCGCACGCAGGGTGGTTATAAATGCGAGTTCTGCAAACACGATTATGGCGAATCAATAGCGCTCTTTACGAGCCGCGAAGCGCTATGGCAGGATCATTTATTCGACCCTTTCCTAAAATGGGTCAACGAAGAGCTTGCACTCGCGCGCTGGCTGCAAATGTCCGTTGTCGCCAATGGAGGGACTACTTGGGCGAAGTTGATTCGGGATGAAAGTGCCTTGCAAGAACCGGAGCGCGCACTGCCCAATATGCAGCAGTTCAAGTGCGATGAAGAACAGTCTGCCCATGTTGGTGTTACGTGCGGCATCAAAAATTGGTTGATTCCGTTGAAGCCAGGAATAGGCTGATAATACCCAAACACCCACCTTTATTTGTAATGAAAAATTGGTAGTCAATGCTATGGCGACATTAGAGGAATTCAGAAAAATAAGATTAGAGCTTCTTGCCCAAGGATCAGGGCGTTATTTTTCAGGAAAAAATAAGCCTCCGTTGCTGCACTATGGCAGCAGAGAGAAGGTTGTGCAGTTTTCTGAAAGTGATTGGGGTGTCCCGGAAAACTGGTTTATTCTGGGCGACATTCATGGTGACTTTTATGCACTTTTCAACACGTTAAAGTTCATCACAGAATCGTGCCCTGAATTCAGATTGGTTTA
>CAIZNF010000618.1 GCA_903934275.1 uncultured Nitrosomonadales bacterium | reverse complement strand
GTTGGGCACGCTACGCTTTGCCCAACCTACGCAATGATATTACAACCAATTTTAATGCCAGATAAATATAACATTCTTATCGTGTTTTAACATCATTTGACGGGTGAGTAACTAACTACTTTTTCCAGGGTTTTCGGTATTCACCGCATTCCAAATCTTCAATGCATCTATCGTCGCGCGCACATCGTGTACACGCACGATGCTCGCGCCGCGCTGCACAGCGAGCAACGCAGCCGCGATACTGGCTGGCATACGCTGCCCTACATCCTGCCCGGTCAACGCACCCAACATGGATTTGCGCGACAGCCCCACCAACATCGGCACACCAAGTCCGGTCAGCTTTTCCAACCCGCACAGCAAGGTGAGATTATGTACCAACGTCTTGCCGAAGCCGAAACCCGGATCGATCACAATGCGGTTTAGTTGGATGCCCGCAGCTTCGGCAGCGGCGATACGGTCGCGCAGAAATTCGCAGACTTCGCCCGTCACATCCTGATAATGGGGCTGTGCCTGCATGGTCTTCGGATTGCCCTGCTTATGCATCAGGCACACGGCGACATTGGCGGCGGCAACGGCGTTCATCGCTTCAACATCCTGCAATGCATTAATGTCGTTGACCATCTGCACACCGGCTGCGATAGCTGCCCGCATCACTGGTGATTTACAGGTATCTATCGAAATTGGGACAGGCGCGCCACGCAAACCTTCGATGATCGGCAGCACACGATCCAGCTCTTGCTGAACGCTGACCGGCTGCGCGCCGGGACGGGTAGACTCGCCGCCGATGTCGATTATATCTGCGCCTTCGGCGATGAGCTGTTGCGCATGAGCGATAGCAGCATCGCGTTGCAAATGCTGTCCGCCGTCGGAGAAAGAATCGGGCGTGACATTGACGATGCCCATCACCAGAGGGCGAGAGAGATCAAGGTGGAATTTGCCGCAGTGGAGGAGCATTCTAGCTGGTAGCTAGTAGCTAGTAGCGGGTAGCCAGCCCGGATTTGCTACAAGCTACCCGCTACAAGCTACAAGCTGCTCGGTTGCGTAGGCGTGGTGGCAGGCGCAGTCGGTGCCGCATCTTGCGGCTGCTGCTGCGGTGCCTGAGTGCTTTGGCTCGGTTTGGGCGGGCGCGGCGGCTCACCGGCCATGATGTCGTTGAGCTGGTCGGAATCAAGTGTTTCCCATTCCAGCAAAGCTTTGGCCATTGCCTCAATTTTGTCGCGGTTCTCCTCGATCAGGCGGCGTGACAGCGCATACTGCTGATCGATGATGCGGCGAATTTCGGCATCCACTTGCTGCATGGTCGCTTCGGAAATATTTTTGTGTGTGGTAACCGAACGCCCCAGAAATACCTCTCCCTCATTTTCACCATACACCATAATTCCGAGTGCATCCGACATACCCCATTGTGTCACCATTTTGCGCGCCATATCGGTGGCACGCTCAAAATCGTTGGAAGCGCCGGTGGTCATCTGGTGCATAAAAATTTCTTCGGCAATACGTCCGCCGAACAACACGGTGATCGTGTCGAGGATGCGATTTTTATCCATGCTGTAGCGGTCTTCCGCAGGCAACTGCATGGTCAGTCCCAGCGCGCGCCCGCGCGGAATAATAGTTACCTTGTGTACCGGATCGGTCTTGGGCAGCAGCTTGGCAACCACAGCATGGCCCGACTCGTGGTAAGCGGTATTGCGCCGCTCTTCTTCGGGCATGATCATCGAGCGACGTTCTGTGCCCATCATGATCTTATCCTTGGCTGATTCAAAGTCGCTCATTTCGACGAAGCGCTTGCCGCGTTTCGCCGCAAACAGCGCCGCTTCATTAACCAGATTAGCCAGATCGGCACCGGAAAATCCCGGTGTGCCGCGCGCCAGAATATCGCCCTTTACGTCCTGGGCAATCGGCACCTTGCGCATGTGTACCAGCAAAATTTGTTCGCGTCCGCGAATGTCCGGCAATGACACAACCACCTGGCGGTCGAAACGTCCAGGGCGCAACAGCGCCGGATCGAGGACATCGGGGCGGTTGGTTGCGGCGATTACGATCACCCCGCTGGCACCCTCGAAGCCGTCCATTTCCACCAGCAACGCGTTCAGCGTTTGCTCGCGCTCGTCGTTGCCACCGCCCAGACCGGCACCGCGCTGGCGACCGACTGCATCAATTTCGTCGATAAACACGATACACGGAGAATGTTTCTTGGCCTGTTCAAACATGTCGCGCACCCGCGCCGCGCCGACACCAACAAACATTTCCACAAAATCTGAGCCAGAAATAGAGAAGAACGGCACTTTAGCTTCACCGGCTATCGCCTTAGCCAGCAGCGTCTTGCCCGTACCTGGGCTACCTACCAGCAACACGCCGCGCGGAATACGCCCGCCGAGGTTCTGGAATTTGGCCGGGTCACGCAAAAAATCTACCAGCTCGGAGACTTCCTCCTTGGCTTCATCGCAGCCCGCCACATCGGCAAACGTAAAGCGCTCCTTGTTCTCATCCAGCATACGCGCACGCGACTTGCCAAATGAGAACGCGCCGCCCTTCCCGCCGCCCTGCATCTGGCGCATGAAAAATATCCACACACCGATCAACAAGACCATCGGGAACCACGAAACGAAAATATTCATCAAGAAGGACTGTTCTTCCTCCGGCTTGGCTTCGATAATTACGCCATGTTTTAACAGATCTGAAACCATCCACAAATCGCTCGGCGCATAACTGGTAATGCGTTTACCATCGGCTGTCATCGCCTTCAGAGTGCGTCCTTCGATCGTCACTCTAGCGATATGGCCTTGCTTCACTTCTTCGAGGAATTGCGAATAGTCGAGCTGCGACTGCGGAGCCTGTTGCTGCCGTGTGTTGAATTGATTGAAAACAGCCATCAGCACCAGGGCTACAGCCAGCCAAATCGCAATACTTTTAAACATGTTATTCAAAATAGCTCCTTAAACGGCAACACAACGATTGCCGAGGTTGTTCATTAGACTATGTATTGCTCGATTACTCAAGTAGTGCAGGTCAGTCCCACGTCGCACCTGATGATGAAATCAAGGAGCGGTCTCTTGGCCGCGATGTTTTTGAAACAAACGCGGCCTGGAGGCCGCTCCACAACAACCGACGTAGCTCCATTACGTTAAATAGTATCCAGCAGTTTCTTTGTGCCCAAAAGATATAACTCACTGCTACGATCACGTGATGCCTTCGGCTTGCGCGTAACCACCTTAGTGAAGCGGCTACGTATCAGCTTGTAAAAATCCTCAAATCCCCCGCCCTGAAACACTTTAACAAGGAAGCTTCCTTGCGGCTTCAGGTGTTCGAGTGCGAATTCCATCGCCAGTTCCGCAAGGTGCATTGCGCGAGCCTGATCAGCCGATGCTACCCCGCATATGTTGGGGGACATATCGGAAATTACAAGGTCGACCGGCTTGCCTTGCAGCAAGCTCTCCAACTGCATTAACACCGCACCGTCGCGAAAATCTCCCTGAATAAAATCTACGCCAGCCAACTGATCCAGCGGCAATAAATCCAATGCTATAACTTTTCCGCCGTGCCCTACCTTGGCTGCAGCTACCTGTGACCAGCCGCCCGGCGTTGCCCCTAAGTCCACCAACACCGTGCCGGGTTTGAGCAGATGATCTTTGGCATCTATTTCCAGCAGTTTGTAGGCAGCACGCGAGCGATAACCCTCCTTTTGCGCAAGTTTCACAAAAGGGTCATTGATATGCTCGCGCATCCATTGTTTGCTGGTCTTGTTTTTTTTGATCGGGGAGGGCTTCATCGTTTACAATCTACACCTTAAATCTGGAAGTCCATATTATGTTATCTCTTACCGTTTCCGAACGCCTTGCTCTGAAAGGTCGCGCGCATTCCCTTAGCCCGACGGTGATGATAGGCAATGCAGGTTTGACCGAGCCTGTATTAAAGGAAATCGCGGCGAGCCTGAAAATTCATGAACTCATCAAAATCCGGGTCATGGCGGAACGTCCGCAACGCGAAGCTATTTTAACGGAAATATGCACCAAGCTGGATGCCGCGCCAGTACAGCATATCGGCAAGATGCTGGTGGTCTACCAACCCAACCCGGATGCACACCAGATCGAAATCAAGAAAATGCCGCGCCACAAGGGCAAGAAACCGCTGACCAAGAAACAATTGGGCAGCCGCAGCTAAGAAATGGAAAGTAGAAAGTGGGGTGGCACTTTGCGCCTCAGTGAGAAGGGGAATTCCCACTCCCTACTTACTTCCCTACTTACTACCCTCTACTCCCCCACATCCGACCCTACCACCTGCTTCCACCTTACCTCGCCAAATGTCATTCACCAACCGTTACTGCTAATCGCTCAATCAGCTTCGGTTGAAAAAAGATACCATGTTCGCGCATTGAATTGGCGGCTTGCATAAATGATGGAATTAGATTTTCACGCTTTGCTTTAAGTAAAACGCCGAGTGTGCCGGACACACGCAAACCGAGATATTCAGCAACATTTCTCCCCAGCTTCTCATCAATCAGCACCAAATCCGCATGATGCTCTTGTGCGGCAAGGATGGTTGATTTCTCGCCCAAATCAAGTTCAAGCAATATGTGCGGCGTAATAGATTGTCTGAAAGTAGCGTGAATTACCCACGAAAGATCGTGCAAATTTGGAACTAAAATACGGCCACCTGCCGCGCATTCGCCCATGACTTCGTCAGTCAAATAAATCTGATCAAACAGGCGGGGCAATAATTCGAGCTGGTTAATTGCCGCGAGCGCAATGAGCGGAGTGGTGTTGGAGAAAACCTTCATCACAACTGGCTTTCGCGGCGGAAGTCATCTTCTGAATCATCCAGTAAAACGATGCCTTGACGCATGGCATCCATTAAAAAAGCAACGCGTGGAATTTCCAGCCAGCGAGATGCCATTCCAGAGGAAATGCGCCCGTCACGAAACAACCCCAGCGCCGCTTCACGACGCACTAACTGCGCCATGTTTTCTGCATTGGTGTTCAAGCCAATTAGCAACTCGGGAGGGCATTCAATTTCGATTATGTTTTGCATAGTCACTCCTGTTAAACGTGTCCAATCAAAAAGCGATTAAGTCTGCCACATTAATCATTTCGTTCGTCAAGTCTGAACAAGCGCAGGCGCAACAGCATCATTGCGAGAACTGCGCTCTTCGACAAATTGAAACCCCATTGCCCGGCAATGCGCCTCGGCTGACTTGGAGTATGCCTCCAAGTCGTTTTTAAATTCACTGGCGAGACGTTCTCGCGTGGCATGAGTTTCTGCAACGATAGGATCGTGCCATACGGGTGGTTTATTCATGGTGAAACCTCCATCAGTTCAAAAGGGGTTATCCCGGCCCACCCCAGAGCAAGCCTGCTCCGGCTCACTCATGGCTGCGCTGCTTGCCGTCGCAGCCCGCCGGTGCGTTTAGCTGACATCTTGGAAAAAAATGCAATAATTTCAGCAGGCGTTTTCCCGGAAAGTGCGGCTGCTTGCTGGTCGCGAATCTTGCGGAAAAACTCTATTGAATGGAATTCAGGTTTCGTCTGCATGGCTAATAACCTCACGAGGTGAGTAGATGGTCAAGGGTTTGTATCCCTGTTCAAGGTT
>CAIZNF010000617.1 GCA_903934275.1 uncultured Nitrosomonadales bacterium | reverse complement strand
GGCGATATCTGCCCGCGAGTGACACTTGGTGATGCCGACCGAAGAGCCCAGATTGGCCGGTTTGATAAACAGTGGGTAAGAGCTGACATTTTCTGCCCGCCTGACTACGCTTTCAAGGTCTTTTTCGATTTCAGAGCGCAGCACTACAACCGATTCAACCACGGGGATGTTATTTGCAACCATAACACTCTTGAACACGCCTTTATCCATGCCGACCGAGGAACCAACGACATTTGCTCCGACATAAGCCACATCGGCCATTTCAAACAGGCCTTGAATGGTGCCATCTTCGCCATAGGTGCCATGCAGAACCGGGAAATAAACATCTACATCGATATTTTTTCCTTTGTGAGCATAGTCATTTGCAGCTCTGGAAATTTCCATGACAGACAATCCTGATCGTGATGGGTCTGGGAGAAGGCTGGCGGAGAACAGGGTCTCGGTTTTGCCTTGTTCAAAGGCCGCCAGCGCATTTTCTCCCGTGAGCCATGCGCCTGTATGTGTGATGCCGATTTCGACCACGTCATACTTCGCATGATCAAGCACTGAGATCACTGAACGCGCGGACATGAGTGAGACTTCATGTTCGCCAGAACGTCCACCAAAAAGGATCGCAACGCTTAGTTTACGCGATATTGTTGTCATTCCCAATCACCGATCATTTCAACTTCGAGTTCCAAATCAACATTAAACTTTTCTTTGACAGTATGTTGAGCCAGTAAGATGAGCTCTTTGATATCTACGGCACGAGAATTGCCATGGTTGACGAAGAAATTCCCGTGAATTGTGCTGATTTCCACATTGCCAATCCGGATTCCTTTTAATCCACTTGCTTCAATCAATCGTCCGGCGAAGTCACCGGGTGGATTCTTAAACATAGATCCCATGCTTGCGCCTGGTGGCTGGCTCGCTTTTCGACGCATGGTTAACTGTTCAATTGTAGTCTTGATTAACTCAATATCGCCATTTTTTAATCCAAACTTTGCTGAAAGGATAATGGCTTTCTGAAGGTGCTTTTTCAAACAACTGCTGCGATAGCTGTATTCCATTTTTTCCACTGGCCACCAGAAACGCCCAGTTTCGGTTAATATCTCGGCTTGCAGCAAATTGCTCGCAGTGTCACTTCCAAATGCTCCAGCGTTACCATACACTGCTCCACCAACGGTGCCGGGGATGGTCGCAGCCCATTCCAGGCCAGATAATCCTTGCGCAGCGCTGCGATGAGCCAGGTTGGCAAAGACCACTCCTGATTCGGCCCAGACACTGGGTTCCGCATCCATCTGGAATTCAAGCGCTTTGGCTTTGTTCAGGATAACCACACCACGAACGCCTCGATCACTGATCAGGATATTGGAGCCAATTCCAATCAAGGTAAGGTGTAGATCGAATTCCCAACAAGCCTGGGCAGCATGGACCAGTTCGTCAGAAGTGCGAACCGTTACCAAAATATCTGCCGGGCCGCCAATTTGCGCGGTGGTATATGGCGCCAGGCTTATATTTTCCTGCACCTGACTGCTGAATTTTTCGCGCAAATTTGCGGTTACTGCTGCATTCACAATTGCTCTACTCTCTCTCTAACCATTACTTTTCAAAAAAACGGATCAGTTTTACCAGCGAATCCCTGGCTTCAGTCTCGGTTTTATCTGTACCAAAAGCTCGAAACAGATTGTAGGTCCCTTCTGGATCAGGATCAGGGACTTCACCCAAAACAGATTTCAGGGGTGGGAGAGTTGTGCTCTCTGATTGGTAGATGTGTTTTTTGTCTTTCATGTTGCGCCTCGTTTTGCGAGCAGGCTCCTTTACAGGGTTTGCAGGTGGGCTAACACATCCACGCTGACTTGATCTGCGTCTCCGGCTGACATAATGATCAATACATCGCCGGAGTTCAGATGAGAGACCAGAAAGTCACTCATCTCGGGCAGCTCAGGTATAAAATGCGCGGCTTTATGGTTCATAGCCTTGACTATCTGTGCGGCTGAAAATGCTTGTTTGGGTTCACGGGCGGCATAGACTTCACTGACGATGACCTCATCTGCCTCAACAAAGGCTTTGGCGAATTCTT
>CAIZNF010000616.1 GCA_903934275.1 uncultured Nitrosomonadales bacterium | reverse complement strand
GCCAAAAATTCAGGGAGTAAGTTTTTAAAAAACAGGGGTTTTCTGACAGGCACTAATTAAACGGGCTAGGCCAGAAATAGCATCCAGGATGCCACCATGGAAATGAAGAAGATCAATTCTGGAAAGTTGCGCGCCATCGGCTACGATGCGCGCGCCCGGTTGTTGCAAGTGCAGCTCGACGACGGCAGCACATTGCAGTACAGCGGCATCGGAGAGGGACTCTGGCAACGCCTCAGCAGTTCGGGGGCAGCATGGAGTTTCTATCGTGACAACATTGAGGAAGAGTTCACTGCGAAGCGCGTTTCTGGCAGCGCACCGGCAACCAAGAACTCGCTCGACGAGTTATTCGGGAAATCCTGAGTGAGGTAGGCTGGCGGTGATAACCAGCCTACAACACCACCCCTTTATAACAATGACCAATAATCTGAATAACCTTCAACCTCGCTCGGTCTGGGCACACTTCGCGACACTATGCGCGATCCCGCATCCGTCGCGGCGTGAGGCGGCGCTGCGCGAGCATCTGATCGAGTGGGCGCAGCCGCGCGGCATCAACTCCATCGTCGATGACGCGGGCAACCTGATTCTGAGGAAACCCGCCAGCCCCGGTTGCGAGGCGATGCCCGGCGTGATTCTGCAAGCACATCTCGATATGGTGTGCCAGGTCAACACCGGAACCGTGCATGACTTCGAGTGTGATCCGATCAACGCGGTGGTGCGCGATGGCTGGGTAGTGGCGGAGCACACCACGCTGGGCGCAGATAACGGCATCGGCGTGGCGCTCGCGCTGGCCGCGCTGGAAGAGCCGGGCCTGATTCATCCGCCGCTGGAGGTGCTGCTCACCGTTAACGAGGAATCCGGCATGGACGGCGCGCGCGGGTTGGCATCCGGTACGTTGCACGGCAAGACGCTGATCAACCTTGATACGGAGGAGTGGGGGCATTTCTATTTGGGCTGCGCGGGCGGTGTGGATGTGGAGGTGCGTCACCATTGCGAACAGCAAGCGCTATCGCCGGGCTATGCGCTGCTGCAGTTTGAAGTGAGCGGACTGCGCGGCGGCCACTCCGGCATTGATATCCACCTCGGGCGCGGCAATGCGATCAAGCTGCTGGCGGAGGCGCTACGCGATTTGTCCACGCACACCGATTTACATTTGATCGAAATGAAGGGTGGCACGGCGCGCAACGCGATCCCGCGCGAGGCTTTTGCACTGTGCGTGCTGCCCGAAGCGATGGCATCGAACATCGACGAGTGGGTGCGGCATCGGGATGAGGTATGGAGGCAACGGTTCGAAGAGGTAGATGCCAACGTGTCGTTCGCGTGCAAGTATTACGACACGTCACCTGACTTATCCATTTCGCACGCAGAACAGCAACGCCTGCTTGCTTTCTTAGACATCGCCGCGAATGGTGTCACGTACGTCAGTGATGATTTTTCCGGCGTGACCGACACCTCCAGCAACCTCGGTGTGCTCGCGTTGGAGCAAGGCATATTCAAGGCGACGTTCAAGGTGCGCTCGCTGGACGATGGCCGGGCAGACGAGCTGGCCGACAAGCTGGTTTCCCGCGCTGCCAGTTACGCGCTACGCGCATGGAAAGACGGCGTGTATCCGGGCTGGACACCGAATCCGTCATCAAATTTACTCGCGCTGTGCCAGCAGGTATACACCGAGCAATTCGGCCAGCCCGCATCGTTGCAGGTGATTCACGCCGGGCTGGAATGCGGCCTGCTCGCGGCGAGCCATCCGCATCTGGAGATGATTTCGTTCGGCCCGGATATTCGCGGCGCACACGCGCCCGGCGAAAGAGTTGAAATAGAATCAGTCGCGCGCTGCTGGCAGTTGCTCAGGGCGGTGTTGCGGGCGCTGGCGAAGGTATAGGATTTATAAACCTAGAAAAAGCAGTTGTCCACGAAAGTCACGAAAAAATTCAAAGAATTCCATGCTGCACATGGACACTCAGTGTGTGAGTTGCCAAGTCAATGCAACTTAGCAACTTATTGATTTATTCAGTGGCTTTCGTGTTTTTGCGAGTTGGGCAACAAACACCCATCCCTGCTTAACCCGCTTCGTGGATAAAAAGATCGGACGAGCACACG
>CAIZNF010000615.1 GCA_903934275.1 uncultured Nitrosomonadales bacterium | reverse complement strand
GGACGGCGAAATCGGCGAAATTACCGGCGCGCTGATGGCAGAGCATCAGGCCGAACAACTCGCTGCGATGGCGGAAGATGTACTCTAAATTTGTAACCTGCCGATCAAGTTCATGAAGTTTCGCATGACCTCTTGCATCGGGGAAATATTACGGTTACACGGTAAACATTTTGAAGCTGTGCTGAATCTGGATACATCCAGCGCACGCATCGAGGTGCAATGCCTGCTGCAAACGGTTTTGCAAGTAAACCGTGCCTGGCTGCTCACACATCCTGAACAATCGCTCAACCCAGAGCAATATACACGCTACACCGCGCTGTTCGAGCGGCGCTTGCGCGGTGAGCCTATCGCTTACATCTTGGGCGAGCGCGAATTTTACGGGTTGAATTTCAAGGTGACACCTGCGACGCTGATCCCGCGCCCTGACACCGAGTTGCTGATCGAGTTGATGTTGCAGCGGATTCCGCAACGCGAAACCTTGCGCATACTGGACTTGGGTACCGGCAGCGGCGCGGTTGCGCTCTCCATCGCACATGCGCGACCTGATACGGAGGTGACAGCGGTAGATGCGTCGCAGGAGGCATTGGATGTGGCGCGGGAGAATGCGCAATGCTTGAACATCGACAACGTGCGCCTGTTGCACAGCGACTGGTTCTCCGCGCTGACTGGCGAACGCTTCGACCTGATTGTCTCGAATCCGCCGTACATCTCTGCCAGCGACGCTCATCTGATACAGGGCGATCTGCGTTTCGAGCCGCGTGCTGCATTGGCTTCCGGCGCGGACGGGCTGGATGACATCCGCCGCATCATTGCGCAAGCGCGAGCGCACCTCAATGCCGAAGGCCATCTGCTGCTGGAGCACGGCTACGACCAAGCGGCACGGGTGCGGGCACTGTTGCAGCAGGCAGGATTTACTGGGGTGTTTTCTGCGCGCGATTTAGCGGAAATTGAACGGGTGAGCGGTGGATTGGCATGAATCTGCCCAACCTACCCGTGCTATTTTTCGGTGACGTGAATACCATGTATTGAGTAAGGCCAATAAAGCTGTTAGGCTCCGCGCATCAGGTGGGGGTATAAAGTATGCGTTCACGCAACACGCTGTATCTCTGCCTCATCGGCACCCTACTGGGCGCTTGCGGAACCAAGCCGATTCAACCTTCGGACAAGCACATTCAGCCGCCGCCCGATAAGGCAATTCCCACCGGCATTATCCCGCAGCCAATCAAGCAAAGAATAGTATTGCCGCCACCGACACCGCCGCCAAAAGTTGAAATTTATAGCGTGGTGGTCACCAATGTTCCAGCGCAGGAAATTTTGTTTGCGCTGGCGCGCGATGCAAAAATCAACTTGGATATTCACACTGGTATTCAGGGCAACGTCACACTGAATGCCATCAATCAAACGCTCCCGCAAATTCTCACACGCATCGCCAGGCAGGTCGATATGCGCTACGAATTGGATAATGGCAATCTGATCGTAATGCCGGATACGCCTTACTTGCATAGTTACAAGATCGACTATGTGAATATGGCGCGCGAATCCGAAAGCTCCATTGTTACCAGTGCGCAGGTGGCCTCTGCCACCACTTCTTCCGGTGTGGGCAGCGGGACGAACAATTCGTCAATCAGCATCAAAGACAGTTCAAAAAACCGCTTTTGGGAAACATTGACCCAGAACATCAAGGATATATTGCGTGAAACTGACAAGATTCTGCCTGAGGGTTCCAGTGAGACATCTGTGCAGCAAGCCAGGGTAGCCAGCAGTACCGGTATCGGACTTCAAACGGCATCAGCTAATAAGAAGCCCGTGGCCGCGGTCAGAGGTGGCATTGAAAGTAGCTCCAATCCAGTCAGCGTCGAAGAAGGTGGAACCACGGTCACGCGGCACAGCACTTTCCGCGAAGCCGCTTCGGTGATTGCCAGCCCGGAAGCCGGTTTAATCACCGTGCGTGCCACAGCGCGGCAGCATGAAAAAATTCTGGAATTCCTTGGGCAGGTGATGAACAACGCGCGCCGCCAGGTGATGATAGAAGCGACCATCGTTGAAGTGCGCCTGAACGATCAGTACCAACAAGGTATCAATTGGTCGGCTTTAATAAAGGCGGGAGGCAAGCAATTCAAGTTGGTGCAAAGCAGCGCCGGGTTGCCAACCGGTGTGGGCAATGGCGTGCTCGGTATCATCACTAATCCGATTGCATCCACCATTGGTTCGCAGGTGTCATTGCTGGAATCATTTGGTAGTGTAAAGGTGTTGTCCAGCCCGAAGCTTAGCGTACTCAACAATCAAACAGCGATTATCAAAGTGGTGGACAACCTCGTCTATTTCACCATTGCGGCCACCACAGTGACTAATCAAACCGGCTCACAAACCAATTACACCAGCTCGCCAACCACTCTGCCGGTTGGGTTCACCATGAGTGTCACGCCACAGATCAGTGAAAATGATAGCGTGCTGTTTAATTTGAAGCCCGCTATTTCGCGGGTCACCAGCTACGTCAATGACCCCAATCCGGATTTGGCGCGTGCCGGTGTCGTCAGCCGCATCCCGCAAACTCAAACGCGCGAAATGGAATCGGTGCTAAAAATTGAAAACAGCCAAATTGCAGTTATGGGTGGGCTGATGCAAGACTCGGCAAACAATCTCACTGATGCTGTGCCCAGCCTATCCAATATTCCGTTTATCGGTGAGCTGTTCAAGCAGCGTAACGATAGCACCGAAAAAACCGAGCTGGTAATTTTCCTGCGCCCGATGGTCATAAAAAATGCCAGCATAGATGGGGATTTCAGCGCGTATCGGGAGAGCTTGCCGAGTCAAAATTTCTTCAGGGAATCTGGTGCCGCACCCCATAAATAACTTGATGGACACCACGATGGCAACGGTAAGTATTGTTGTATCTGCAAGATTTAACACTAACCGGATGGGCTGTGCCCGCCATGCATGCCTTGAGCCTGCAGAAACGGTCGGGCATATACAGTTGGTTTCGGCTTGGATCGGATAAGTAAAACATATATGAGCCTTCTACTGGATGCACGCAGAAAGCAGCAGCAAGTGCAAGACGGATATGATAAATATGCCGAAGTTGATCTCAGCTTGGAGAAGCAGCAGAACCCGGCGACAGCAGTACTGGACATACATAAAATTAGAAATATTCGGAGTGCCGGAAAAAATTTGTTTAGTGATAAATCGCCCGAATCATCGGCTTCGCATACGGGTATCAGGCGCAATTTTCTGCTTATCTTGTGTTGCGTGATTTTATTGCTTGGATACGGTGCAGGCTATTATTTGTATGGCGGTTCTGTGAGCAACGCTCAGTCGCAGCATCAGGATACGAGTGTGCCAATTCTTGAATCAATATCTTCTGCTGATGCGGCAGAATCCAAAGCTGGAAATATCTTTGCAGCAGAAACCGCACCAGCAAATTCTGCCGGTAGCACTCTCAAGCCGCTTTTGATCACAATCGCGCCACCGGTTAAAAATAGGGTGTTAACGAAGCCAGCGCTCCCAGAGAATAGCCAGATACGCATTGAGCGGCAAAAGGCCGGACTCGTCGATTCGTTACTCGATAATGCCTATCTTGCTTATCGCAACGGCAATACGGATGCGGCGCAACTACTGTACCGGGAGATGCTCGGCAGAGATGCGCACAATATCAATGCATTGCTGGGTCTGGCCGTTATTGCACAACAGCGCGGTGAGGATATGCTGGCAACGCAATATTATTCCCGTGCGCTGGCGCTCGAACCGCGCAATGCGGTGGCGAATGCCGGAATGTCCGCTTTGACTGCGGAGGACAGCAATGAAAATAGTTTGAAAAATCTGCTCAATGAGCAGCAAGATTCAGCTGTCCTGCATTTCGCGCTAGGTAACCGCTACGCGGAAAAATTGCGCTGGGAGGAGGCACAACAAAGCTATTTCAACGCATATACGCTGGAACCCGATAATGCCGAGTTTGTATTCAACCTGGGCGTTAGCCTTGATCACCTTGGGCAGAGCAAATTGGCCGCACAATTTTACCAGCGCGCTTTGCAGCTTGAACAAGTTGGCGGCGATCAAGAACTAAACCCAAGATTCAATCATGCGCAAACTGAGCAGCGCATACGTGAATTGATCCGTTAATGAGCCTCAAGGGAACCTCTATAAATCCAAACCCCGTCACGATACTGCGTTGCTCATAAAAAATTACTCCTAACATAT
>CAIZNF010000614.1 GCA_903934275.1 uncultured Nitrosomonadales bacterium | reverse complement strand
TTATCCGCACTAATGTGCCGCGACAAGGGCATTTACAGTGCCAAATGTCAAAACGACACCGGGGAAATCCGGATGGCAAAGTGGCCTTGCTGATGGGGTCATGTGAGCTCACGGTGGCGCACCAGTACTTGTTGCCGCTGTTCGAAATACCGGGCGAGTTTTTCGGCGAAATATACTGAGCGGTGCTGCCCGCCGGTGCAACCAATGGCAACGGTAAGATAGCTGCGGTTATCGGCGACGAAACTCGGTAGCCAGCGTTCCACAAAATTGCGTATGTCGCCGAACATATCCTGTGCATCGGAAATATTTTCCATGAATTTGATTACCGCCGTGTCGCAACCGGTGAGCGGGCGAAGCTCCGGGTTGTAGTGCGGGTTGGGCAGGCAGCGCACATCAAATACCAGATCGGCATCCAGCGGGATGCCGTGCTTGAATCCGAATGACTGGAACAGCAGCGTCAGGCGCGCACGGTCCATCTTGATGAATTGTTTTATCCAGGCGCGTAGCGCGTTGGCATCAAGCTCAGTGGTGTCGATGTGATGGCCGATATCGCTGATTTCCGCGAGCAATTCGCGTTCATGCCGGACACATTCCGGCAGAGTGCGCCCTGTTGTTCCATCCGTTCGAGGCATGGCATCGCTGAGCGGGTGCAGGCGGCGTGTCTCGGAAAAACGCTTTACCAGCGTTTCGGTCTGAGCATCCAGAAACAGCACATGCACATCCAATCCTTGCTGTTTTATTTGCTGTAGCAGCGGCGGTAATCGCTGCACGCTGTTGGCGCTACGCACGTCTATGCTGACTGCGATGTTGCTGTAACCGGCATGCCGCAAATGCTGCACAAGCGTGTCCAGCAAGTCAGCAGGCAGATTGTCGACGCAATAATAACCGCTGTCTTCCAGCACATTGAGCGCGATGCTCTTGCCGGAGCCAGATAGGCCGCTGATCAGAAATAGCTGCATTTTGTGTTTCGGTCAGTCACCGACCAGGAGTTGGTCGTGCCGCGCAACAAATTCATGCGTGCTGTTAATGCCGCGCTGTTGCATGACAAAATTGCGTGCGGCAGCTTCCACCAATACGGAAAGATTGCGTCCCGCGACCACTGGAATATCCACGGTGCTGATGTTTACACCGAGAATTTCCTGATGTGTGGCGCTGAGCAGCAAACGATCCATTTGCGCAAGATCACCGCCTTGCGGGCGATGCAAATGCACTATTAACTTTAGGCTTTTTTTGCGCCGCACCGCCGTTTCGCCGAACATGGTACGGATGTTCAATACGCCCAGGCCGCGCACCTCTAAAAAGTCGCGCAACAGCTCCGGGCAGCGCCCCTCCAGCGTATCCGGTGCAATACGGTGTAATTCAACAATATCGTCGGCGACCAAGCCATTGCCGCGCGTGATGAGTTCCAACCCCAATTCGCTTTTGCCGACCGCGCTCTCGCCGGTAATCATTACACCGACCCCCAGCACATCGAGAAACACGCCATGGCGCGTGGTGGACTCGGCCAGTTCCTTGGCCAGATAGTGCCGGATCAGCCACATCAAATGCACGCTGAGTTTGGGTGAGTGGAACAGAGGAATGTGAGACTGATCGGCGAATGCGATTAGCTCCGCCGGAATTTCATGGATACCGGCAACAATCAAGCAGACCGTACAGCTTTGTTCAATTTGGCGAAATATGTTGCCGCGTTCTTCCGTGCTCAAATTGCGCAGATAATTCAATTCAGTTTCGCTGAGCACTTGTATCCGGTTCGGATGGATCAGGTTGAGGTGTCCAATCAAATCTCTGTTTGAATTGCCGGCTTCATCGCTGTCGATAGTCCGATCAGAGCCGTCCGCTCCGGCAATACGGCTGAGCTGCAACCGCTCCTGCTTGTCTTCGAATAGCTGCCGGACGTTAACTTGGCTCATTGAAATGTCAAGCTGTGCCGCTCCAGTCATAAAACAACTGATGCATACAAGCGCCGTCTTCGCAGGCGAGCAGGCGATTGCGGAACTGCTGGTCGCTGAACATTTGTGCCAGTTCCCCGAGGATTTGCAGGTGCAAATCGGTGGCGCGCTCCGGTACCAGCAGTACAAAAATCAGGTTCACCGGTTGACTGTCCGGCGCATCGAATGGAATCGGATGGGAAGTTTTTACAAACGCGGCGGTTGCATCGCGCAGTTTGGCAATACGCCCGTGGGGTATCGCCACACCTTGCCCCAAGCCGGTTGAGCCGAGTTTTTCGCGGGTAAACAGACTGTCGAATACCTGGCTACGCGCAATTTGCTGGTTGTTTTCAAACAGCAGACCAACGCGCTCGAACACGCGCTTTTTGCTGGTGGATTCGGTATCCAGCAGAATATTGTCGGGCAGCAGGATTTTGCTGATCAAGTTCATCGTCGTAATGTCCTCAAGCAAAAAACGGGCGGCATTGCTGCCGCCCACAAAAATTTACTCTTCTGTTGCCACATGCTTGCTGGAATCATCATGGCGGCGTGCGGCCAATTTTTCCTTGTGTTTCATCACCTGGCGATCCAGTTTGTCCACCAGCGCATCAATCGCCGCGTACAGATTTTCATCCTCGCATTCTACAAACACGTCCTTGCCGCTGATGTGGATGGTGGCTTCGGCTTTCTGCTTCAGTTTTTCAACGGAAAGAATAATATTGACATCAATCACGTTGTCAAAATGGCGTTTGATTTTGCCGATCTTGCCGGTCGCATAATCGCGAATGGCGGGGGTGATTTCCAGATGGCGTCCGGTTAGATGAAGATTCATGATGTGCTCCTTTATTAGAGTGATTTACGGAGATTTACCGGGAGAATATGCAATACTTCCCGATACTTTGCTATGGTACGCCGGGCGACATCTATGCCCTGCTGTGCCAAAATTTCTGACATGCGGTTGTCGGTAAGCGGTTTGTGGCGGTCTTCCGTGCTGACCAGTTGCCTGATCAGCTCGCGTATTGCGGTGGAAGAGCAGATGCCGCCGTTTCCCGTGGGCAGGCCGCTGCCAAAGAAATACTTGAATTCATAAATGCCGCGTGGTGTCAGCATGAATTTTTGTGTGGTGCTACGTGATATCGTGGATTCGTGCAACTCCAGTTCATCGGCGATTTCACGCAGCACCAGCGGGCGCATCCCGATCGCCCCGTGCTCGAAAAAGTTGCCTTGCCGTTCCACTATAGCTTGCGCGACACGCAAGATGGTCTCAAAACGTTGTTGCAAATTCTTGATTAGCCACTTGGCCTCCTGCAATTGCGTGGCGAGTTGAGAGGTGTTTTTGTCATCTCGTTGTTGCAGGATGTTGGCGTATATCTGATTCACGCGCAGCTTGGGCATTGCTTCCGCATTGAGCCGTGCACGCCATTTATTCTTGTACCTTTCCACGACCACATCGGGCACCACGTAATCGGCGATGCTTTGGTCAAATTCGGAACCAGGTTTTGGGTTCAAGCTTACAATCAAATGTTGTGCGGCGCGCAATTCATCGTCCGAACAATGCAGTAGCTTTTTGATTCTGGCAAAATCGTGTGCGGCGAGCATATCAAGATGGTCATCCACCAGAAGAATCGCCAAATCACGTTGTGGTGTATCTTCGGGTAACGCCTTGAGTTGCAGCGCAAGACATTCGCCCAGATTGCGCGCACCAATGCCGGGCTGGTCCAGATGTTGCAGTTGCACCAACGCGGTTTCAAGGTCATCCAGTGTGATGTCAAGTTCTGCGGGGAGCAGCTCCACCAGCTCGTTCAGGTCTTGCGCCAAGTACCCGTTTTCATCCAGCGCATCAATCAGCAAGCCAGTCATCTTGCGGTCATTGATATCCAGAGAGCTGATGGATAATTGGCTATGCAAATATTCTCGCAAGCTGGCTTGTTCGGCGGCTTGTTCGGGGTAAGTTGCGTCTTCGTCGTCTGCGCTGTGCGCCATGCCGCCGCCGAAATTCCAGTCTGACGGTTCGTCGCCAAAGTTGTCCGCGCCGCAGTCATCGGTGTGAATTTGTTCCGCCTCGCCCGTGGCCGCGCTGCTGTGTGTTGTTGAAAATGATGTGTCTGAAGAGGGGGTGCCAGGTGTCGCATCCTCGGATAATTCCAGCATGGGATTGTCGTCCAGCATTCGGGCGACTTCTTGATGAATGTCCTGCGTGGAGAGTTGCAGTAAGCGGATAGCCTGTTGCAACTGCGGGGTGAGCGTCAGCTGCTGGGACATCCGAATTTGTAGCGCGTGTTTCATTGCTCAGTGTTTGTTCCGGGACTTATTTTTTGTCAACTTGCCATCAAAGCTTAAAATGTTCGCCCAGGTAAACTTTCCTCACACCCTCATTATAAATGATTTCGTCCGGCTTGCCCTCAGCCATCACCGAGCCGGCGTTGATAATGTAGGCGCGGTCGCAAATGCCCAATGTTTCACGCACGTTATGATCGGTAATCAGCACGCCGATGTTGCGTTCCTTGAGAAAACGGATGATTTTCTGGATGTCCAGCACGGCGATGGGATCGACACCCGCGAATGGTTCGTCGAGCAGGATGAAGCGCGGATCGGTCGCCAGCGCGCGCGCGATCTCCACGCGCCGCCGCTCGCCGCCGGACAGGCTGATGGACGGGTTATCTCGGATGTGCGTGATGTGCAAATCTTCCAGCAATTCTTCCATGCGGTTCTGCATGTCTTTGTCAGCCAGCTCTTGCAACTCCAGCACCGCTTGAATATTCTGCGCCACCGTCAGGCGGCGGAAGATTGATGCTTCCTGCGGCAGGTAACCCAGCCCCAGGCGGGCGCGACGGTGTATCGGCAGGTGGGTGATATTTTTATCATCGATAAAAATTTCTCCACCATCGGCGGCGATCAGCCCCACGATCATGTAGAACGAAGTGGTCTTGCCCGCACCGTTCGGGCCGAGCAACCCAACCACTTCACCGCTTTGCAACGACAACGAAGCATCATGTACCACGGTGCGAGAGCCATATTTTTTTACGAGGCCGACAGCACGTAACTCGCTCATGCTTACTCCGCAGGTGAAAGAATTACGCTGGGTTTGATCGGTAACGCATCCCGCGAAGATGGTTTTATCGTCTCTTTTTTATGTTTTGGTTGCAACACAGCATGTACCCGCTTGGGCAACTTATTTGCAACTGACGCGCCGCTGCTGTGTACTTGGAAAATTTCAGTTTTTTGGCTGTAGGTGATGTGCTCGCCGCGCACATCGTCCAGATCGCGCACGACGTGCGCCTGCTCGTAGAAGTCCACTGTCTCGGCGCGCGTGTCATATTCGATGCGCTCGCCATAACCGTTCACATATTCATCCAGGCCTTCACGCTTCTGCCGGAAGCTGGCGGTATGCCCATAAACAGTGCCGTGCTTGTAGCCTTCCGAATCTTCCACCACAACGATTTTGTCGCCGCGAATCAGCATGGTGCCTTGGGTGAGCTGTACATTCCCGATGAAGGTGCTGATGTGCTGCGCATCATCCATCAACACCTGATCGGCTTCCAGATGTACCGGTTTATCGCGGTCAGCGCGCTCGGCGAAGCAGGTTGGCGAGCAAAACAGCAGCAGTGTCGCCGCCAGCAGTAGTTTATTTTTTTGTGGGTACATATTCGCTTTTTACCTGTGCAAGCAATTTTATGGTGCGCGCATTGTTGTTCATTTCCATTCCAATTGCATGAGTGGTGTTGTGCGCATCCGTAATGGTGACGGCATGATCGGTATCCGCAATATCCTGATCCGGAACGACATGCAGATATTCTGTCAGCAAAGTAAGCTCCTCGCGGTCCGCACTCGCCTCGCGCACCACCCTGACATTTTGGTGCAGAAACACTTCGTCGCCTTTGTTGGAAACCAGTCCGCGCTGGGAAAAAATATAGATTGGCGGGCGTTCGGCAGACAGCGTGGTGAGGCTGGGAGCTTCAATCTCGGTGCTGTCATTGTCCGGGTAATGCTGCATTTTTTTAGCGTTCATAATAAAGCGCGGCGCACCTTGCTGATCCATTTTTACAGCGGAAAAATTTTCCATAACGGCATCTGGGTCGTGGCGTTTGCCGCTGCTTGGCTTGGTAAGTTCTTGTTGTACTTGTTGGTTCAACCAGTAAGTGACCCCCAATAAACCGAGCAGCGGCAACAGCGGCAACCAATAGCGGGCGCGCGAGGTTGAGTTCATTTCAAATACGGGGCCAGTTGCGCGTCCAATGTGCCTTGCGCCGACATGATCAGCTCGCAGGCTTCGCGCACCGCACCATGCCCGCCGCTGCGTTGCGTGACATAGTCGGAATGTTCGCGTACCAGTTGAGGGGACTCCGGTACGCCGATAGATAATCCGACGTGGCGCATCACGCCGAGATCCACCACATCATCGCCCATATAGGCAGCGGCATCGCGGGTCAACTTAAGTCTGTTCAGCAAATCGACCATCGCGCCAAGTTTATTTTCCACACCTTGGTAAACATACTCAATGCCAAGATTTTTTGCACGCACCTCGACACAGCGCGAAGTGCGTCCGGTAATGATAGCGATCTCCACCCCGCTGGCACGCAACATTTTAAGTCCATGCCCGTCCAGCGAATTGAAGCGTTTAAATTCTTCGCCTGAATCCGAGTAATATAACCCGCCATCAGTCATCACGCCATCCACGTCAAAGGCGGCCAAACGAATCAATTTTGCGCGGCTCAACAACATGGTTTTCTCCCGAATAAGGGTGGATGCAATCTTGTCGTGCCCATGCGTGCAATGCGGCATGGGAAAAAACCTGTCTACTCTACACGAATCAAATCACTTTTGCGTGCAACAAATCATGCATGTTCAACGCGCCGATCAATTTGTGCTGTGCATCGACCACCAGCATCTGGTTGATGTTGTATTGTTCCATAATTGGCACAACTTCCGCAGCAAGGCTGTCCGGCGCGATGCAGCGCGGGTTGGCGGACATCACGCTACGTATCGGCGTGGTGCTGAAATCCAGCTTCTTTTCCAAAGTGCGGCGCAAATCCCCATCGGTATAAATACCCAACACGCATTGTCCCGCATCCACAATTGCGGTCATGCCCACACCCTTTTTCGTAATCTCCAAAAGCGCGTCGCTCAACATTGCGTTTTCGCGCACCATCGGTATGCGCTCACCGTCACGCATAATGTCGCGCACATGGGTGAGCAGGCGTCTCCCCAAACTGCCACCCGGATGCGAGCGGGCAAAATCCTCCACACCAAAACCTTTGGCATCCAGCAGTGCCACCGCTAGTGCGTCGCCCAACGCCAGTGCTGCCGTGGTGCTGGCAGTGGGCGCCAGACCCATGGGGCAAGCCTCTTTATCTACCGCCGCGTTGAGGTGTACATCAGCCGCTTTCGCTAAGCTGGATAAGTGACTGCCGGTCATGCTGATAAGCTTTGCGCCTTGGCGTTTAATCATAGGCACTATAGTCATCAGCTCCTGGCTCTCGCCGGAATAAGACAGCGCGATAATGACATCTTTGCTGGTGATCATACCCAGGTCGCCGTGACTGGCATCGCCCGGATGCACGAAATAAGCGGGAGTGCCCGTGCTGGACATAGTTGCTGCGATCTTGCGCGCTATGTGTCCCGATTTGCCCATGCCGCTGACAATGACGCGCCCATCACAACTCAAAATCACGTTCAGCGCGCGCAAAAAATCATCATCCAGGCGTGCAGCGAGGGCTTGCACAGCGGCGGCTTCGATGTTTAAAACCTCCCGGGCGAGGTCGAGCGCGCGAGGCGTGGCAAAAATATGTTGGCTCATGCGGTGCATTATAACAGCGGAAGTTTTTTGCGGAACCGGCAAAATATGCTTGCAAAATGTGATTGTGCCTAGCTTTGGAAGGGCGTATTTCGCCATCCACCGTGTGATCGCTCACCTTTAATCTCTAACCGGTCAAATGATGTCAAAACATGACAAGAATTTTGTGTTATATGTCGCCATCACCGCGTTAAATGGCATCCGTAGGGTGGGTTTTGCCCACCATGTCGGGCAGAGCCCGACCTACATTTTCGCTTCCGGCTCGTCCGGCTTAGGGATAGATATCGGCAAAAGTCGCCACCAACTGGAAGGAAAGGTTTTCATCGAAGAGAAGCTTCATATGATGGAGAATGGCCTTTGTCCCCCGCTACGAACATTGGGGTTAATACGCATATTAAAAAGCGTAAAATCACGACCGTTATATTCACGCAAAAAAATATCGACATGATAGAAGTTATTATCCTTGCAATTGCACTCAGCATGGATGCCTTTGCGGTTTCAATCGGGCTGGGCGCAAAGAAAAACACTCCTGGACTGGCTCTAAAAGCTGGCTTTTTCTTCGGTATTTTTCAGGCCTTGATGCCTTTCATCGGATATTTGGGAGGCAAGGGTGTTTTGGGCTGGGTGGAGGCCTATGCCCACTGGATAGCCTTTGGATTGTTGGCGCTGATAGGTGCGAAAATGATTTACGAAGGCGCTCATGAGGGCATAGAAGAAGCCATCTCTGATATCACCAACAAAATGATGCTGATCCTGTCCATCGCCACCAGTATTGATGCAATGGCTGCCGGATTCAGCCTGACGCTATTGGATGCAAATCCTTATATTGCCTGCCTTGTCATAGGAATAGTAACTTTTGCTTTCAGCTGGATCGGCGTTTTCATCGGTAATAAAAGCGGCTCTAAACTTGAAAGCAAAGCGGAGATTTTCGGCGGGGTGGTTTTGATTCTGCTAGGCATTAAGATACTTATTTTCCAATGAGCGTATCTATGTTTTTAGCAATGACCGCGAACTTAACAACGACTGTGCAATAACTTCCCTGTTCGTCATGAGCTCTTCGATAAACTCAAGAGCACTTGTCGAAGAGTTGTCGGGCGAAGCCAGACCTACGGATTGCGGCCCCATTGAAATAGAAATGGAGCGGATCGGGCAGTGTTATATCTTGAACTTCTCCACTGCGGTGCGCATAGCACCTGCAAGCTGTGCGAGGTTGTTGGCCGCATCGGCTGTTGCCCCCGTGGCCGCATGGTTTTCCTCAGTCATTTGCGCCACCTTTTCGACATGGACGGAAATGTCGTTGCTGGCTTTGCTTTGCTCCACCAGTGCGAAGGAAATGTCGCTGACCGTTTTGATGACACGATTGGATTCTTCTTTGATCTGATTGATTGCATCCCCAGCCTGTTGTGCGAGCGCTGCACCGCCGCTTACCTGATTAACCGCATTTGACATGCTGGCAACCGCGACACTGGCGGTACTCTGGATGGTATCGATCATTTGGGAAATTTCCTTGGTGGAAACGGCGGTGCGCTCCGCCAGTTTGCGAACTTCGTCAGCCACCACCGCAAAGCCGCGCCCCTGCTCTCCGGCGCGCGCTGCTTCGATGGCGGCATTCAAAGCCAACAGGTTGGTCTGCTCGGCGATTTCCTTGATGACCTGAACAATGGATGAAATTTGACTGGACTGTTGCCCAAGATTTTCGATGGAACCGGAAGTTTGGCGCACGGTGTCGGCAATTTGTTGCATTTCCGTGGCGGCGTTATGGATGATTTCGCTGCCCTGGTCGGACAGCTCGCCAGATTTTCGGGAGATTTTCAACGCTTCCTGCGTGCTTTCGGCGACGTGATTGATGCTGACGGTGACCTGTTCCACCGTTGCGGCTATTGCGGATGCGGCTTCGCTTTGATGCGCCGAGCTGGTGGCGACTTGTTGCGATGATGAAGACAAGGCACTGGACGCTTCAAATATCTTGTCTATGCTGTCATGTATCTGGCGAAATGTGGTTTGCAGGTTGCCCATCAGATCGTTGAATGAACGCGCAGTTTCACCGATCTCATCGTGGCTGTCTGTTGCGATGCGGCGGGTAAAATCGCCGTTTTTGCCGATGTCCACTATGGTTGATTTCATCATGCTCATGGGGAGGGTGACGGATTTGGTAATCAAGACGGCTAAAACAGCAGCCAGCAACGTAGCCAGCACGCCGCCGATGAGCATTACGCGCACGGTGGACTTGGCGGCATCTGCCGTATCATCGACAACCTTGTGTGCCTCGGCAATTTGCTGCTCACGAAATTTTGTCAGCACGTCAGAAATCGATTCGCTTTCCTGATCAAATCCAGGCTCTGTTGCAGAACCTTTCATCAGTATATTGCCGGCATCCAGCCCTTTGGTGATATACGCTTCCGCCATTTCCTTGCCTTTGGCGTTGAACGCGTTAAAGCGCGCTCCAATAACCTCCATTTGCTTCAATTTGTCAGCATCATTTTCGCGCTGGTACATTTGCTTGAATTTGGCCACGCCATCCAGAAAGCGTTTGGCAGCTTCATCAGACTCCTTGTAGCCAGCCCGGTCATGGGTGGCGGAAACATCAGTCAGGAATTGCTGCACCTCGGAACGGCTGATATCCATTTCATCCACCACCAGCACATACGGCAAGGTTTCTTCCTTGATCTGATTGACATCTTTGGTGAGAGTTGAAAGCGCCATTCCTACCAGCAGCATAGTTGCCATAAATAGCACAACTACGGTGGCGAAACCAACAGCAAGCCTAACTCCAATGTTAAGGTTTTTCATTTTCGTCTCCTAAAATTCAGTTTTATTTATAATTATTTTTTGGTATTTTTATGCTGTTTATCCTACTCGCTGCTAATAGCTTTTACCAGCTGAATTTGCGCAGCTGGTTCGAGAAAATAAGGCTGTTTTTTCAGGCAGATTCGGCGCTATACCGGTTCGGGAATAATCTCGCGTAGTAGTTGAAAAATTTCGCGGTAACTCTTGGGAGACTTGCCGGCTTCACGCTCTTTCTGCGCATTGCGGATCAGCGCGCGCAAGTGTTGCGCGTCGGTTTGTGGATGGGCCGCAAGCAGCTCGGTCAAGGCGCTATCGCTTTCCAGCAAGCGGTCGCGCCAGCGCTCCATCTGGTGCATATAGGCGGTATGCTGTTGCGAGTAGCCCTTCCATGCGTTTAATTTGGAAATAATGGGTGCGGTATCGACATCGCGCATCAGCTTGCCGATGTATTGCATCTGGCGGCGTTGCGCGCCAAATTTGTTAATGTTTTTCATCTCGCGTATCGCATCGCGCAGGCCTTCCGGGATGTCGAGCTGTGCGAGTTGATCCTTGCCCAGTTCGGTCAGCTCTTTGCCGAGATCGCGCAGATCGTGCATCTGCTGTTTGATCTTGGTTTTGCTCGGTGGCAGCTCTTCCTCTTCATCGTCAACCACGGGTTGGCTGCGTAAGCCGCGCCCTCGGGTAGAAGCGCTATCCGCTTTGCGCGCCTGGGGTCGGATAACCTCCACCTCCCCGTCATCATGCTCATCCTCATCTTCGTCTTCTCCCAGATGAATATGCAGTGGCTTGTTTTCGTCGTGTTCTTTATTGTTCGAGTTCATAACAGTTGATGTGCTTGGCTTAATGAGCCAATTCATAATGAGTTTGGGCGATGCTGCTATGATACCGCCTTTCGCTATTTCCACCTTCTTGTTATGAACACACTTGTATCACCCGCCCCATGTCACCCGGATCATGTCAAGGACAGATTTTCCAACTCTGCCGACAATTTGCGCAACATCGCCCAGGAAATGCTGGCGTATGCCAAACAACGCGGCGCATCGGCCGCTTCTGTCGAAGTATCGGAAGGTTTTGGGCAAGCCGTCACGGTGCGCCACGGTGAAGTGGAGACCATCGAATATAACCGTGATAAAGGTTTAGGTATCACCACCTATATCGGCCAGCAGCGCGGTAATGCCAGCACTTCGGATTTTTCGCCGCAAGCGATACGCGATACGGTGGATGCTGCATTGTCGATTGCCAGCTATACCGCCAAAGATGATTGTTCCGGCTTGCCGGATGCTGACATGTTAGAGCGCGACTGTACTGATTTGGACTTGTATCACCCGTGGGATTTGCCGGTAGATGCGGCGATTGAGCTGGCCAAACAGTGCGAGCAGGCCGCGCTGGATACGGATACGCGCATCGGCAATTCGGAAGGTGCCACGGTGAGCGTGCATGAGGCGCAATTCGTACATGCCAACAGTCTCGGTTTTGTCGGCGGCTACCCCTCATCGCGCCATAGCCTGAGCTGCGCGGTGATCGCCGGGCAAAACGATGCAATGGAGCGCGACTACTGGTACAGCGTGGCGCGCGATGCGGCAGATTTACTGGACGCGCAACAAGTGGGACGGATCGCGGCGGAGCGCACCGTGCGCCGCTTGAATGCGCGCCAGATCAGCACCATGCAAGTGCCGGTGCTGTTTGAGGCACCGATTGCAGCCAGCCTGCTGGGACATTTCACCGGCGCGGTGAGCGGCGGTAGCCTGTACCGCAAATCCTCATTCCTGCTCGACCAATTGGACAAGCCAGTTTTTGCATCACACATCAACATTGAAGATATCCCGAACATCCGCAAAGGCTTGGCCTCCAGCCCGTTTGACGACGAGGGTGTGCGGGTGCAGCGCCGCGCCATTGTCGAAAATGGCGTGTTGCGCGGTTATTTTCTGGGTAGTTATTCGGCGCGCAAATTGGGTATGCGCTCTACGGGAAATTCGGGCGGCAACCATAACCAGATACTGAAACCGTCGGGCGGGTCGTCTGGTGTGTTGGATTTTGCCGGGCTGCTGAAAACCATGTCGCGCGGGCTGCTGGTCACGGAGCTGCTGGGCAGCGGCATAAACGCGGTGACCGGCGATTATTCGCGCGGTGCGGCAGGTTTTTGGGTGGAGGGCGGCGAGATCCAGTATCCGGTACAGGAGATCACCATCGCTGGAAACTTGAAAGATATGTTCCGCAATATCGTCGCGGTGGGCAACGACATACTGGTGCAAGGCTCGCGGCAATGCGGCTCGATTCTGGTAGAGGGCATGACGGTGGCGGGACAGTAACCTTGGTAGTCAATTAGAGGTTCCACCGTGAGATTTGGCTCTTGATTAAGGGGGCCTCTATAAATCCAAACTCCGTCACGATAC
>CAIZNF010000613.1 GCA_903934275.1 uncultured Nitrosomonadales bacterium | reverse complement strand
GTTCGTTGGGCACGCTGCGCTTTGCCCAACCTACGGTAAAACAACTTCATTTTTTTGGTTCCGGCTCGTCCTGCTTGGGATTTTAACCAATATTTTTGAGCATCCTGATTTGCATAAAAATCAGTTTTTTTCCCCCTTCGCCCATATAATCGCGCGCAAGCTGCGAATTTTTTTAATTTGAAGATTACGGGAGAGTGGGTTATGAACCAGTTCCGACTTTGGCTATACGTAACCGTTTTTTCGATCGGTGTGTGCGGGAGCGTATTTGCTGCCGATTATTCAACCGAGCAGGATTATCTTCAGGAGCTGCCCATCGTGCTCAGCGCTTCGCGTTTATCGCAACCCATTTCGGAAGCGCCCAATGCCATAACGGTGATTGATCGCGGCATGATCGTGGCTTCCGGCGCGCGCAATATCGCCGACTTGTTCAAGCTGGTGCCGGGAATGTACGTGGGGTATCAGAACGGTCATATGCCCATCGTGTCGTATCACGGTATCACCGACGCTTACCCGCGCAGAATGCAGGTACTGGTCGATGGGCGTTCAATTTACTTGCCGATATTTGGGCAGGTGGACTGGGCGGAGCTTCCGTTGGATATCGGAGATATAGATCGGATCGAGGTGATACGCGGCCCCTCAGCCGCTTCGCACGGTTCAAATTCTGTGCAGGGCGTGATCTCTATTTTCACCCGTCAGGCTTTCAATGCCCCCAAGGCGCAAGTGTCTGTCAGCAAGGGAAATGCCGGTATCTCGGATGTTTCGGCTCGTTTTGGTGCAATGGGAGAGAGCTTGGATTACCGGGTAACAGCGGCTTCGCGCGGCGACAGCGGTTTTGATCCCATACTATTTGCCAGCGGTAAAATCCCGCTGAACGATACCAGCCGCACGCAACTGGTCAATACCAGAATCAACTATCGCCCGACCGGCAGTGACAGCCTCGATATTCAACTTGGTTACAGCGACTCATTGCGTGGGCTTGGAGACCGGCAACCCAACCCTGCCACGAACACCACCCGCGACCAAAAAACCAGCTCCGATTTTGAACAGCTTACCTGGCTGCATACTCTAAACGAAGGCGGTGATATCCAGTTCAATTACTACCACATGGGTAGAAATATGAAAGATGATCGGTACACGGGCAGTACGATCGCCCCATTTCCAGCTATAAATGATATTTTTGTTCAGCGTCACGATTTTGAAGTGCAGCATACGTTGAGCACTTCTCCCGTTAACCGTATCGTATGGGGAGTAGGCGTGCGCCGGGACTCGGTAATCGCACCAACCAGTTTGAAATATGCGGCTACTTGGCGGGAGTATCGTTTGTTCGCTCACGATGAGTGGCGCATCACTCCAGCGAGCCTGATAAATATCGGGGCGATGGCGGAAAAAAACGCATTGTTGCAAACGCGTGTTTCGCCGCGCATTTCATATAACTACCACCTGACCCCGCAAGATACGCTGCGTGCCAGTGTTTCGGTCGCCTACCGTAATCCCGAAATGGTTGAGGAATTGGGGAAGATAGCTTCTTCGAATATTTTGGTGGTTGGTGGGTTAAGTCCGGAAAAAGCAATTTCCAGGGAAATCGGCTATATCAGGCAGATAGACGAGGCCGGTTCAATGCTTGATATCAGAGCCTTTCACGACCAAATCGACAACATCATCTGGATCGATCCTTCAAGAAATCCAAGAAGCTTCAAGGGCGATTTTGATGCCTATTACAGCGGGTTGGAAGGCACACTCAAATACAAGCTGGGAGCGCGCAGCAATCTGACCGTGAATTATGCGCATCAGGTTATGGGTGCAACTCCGGCGCATGTTTCATCCATTGCAGCAGCCAATGTGACTCTGAAATCGTATGCATACAGATTCGCCAGTTCTTTACCGTTGAATAGCGGCAGCGTGTTGCTCTCGCACGATTTTTCCGACGGGTTGCAGTTTGGGGCGGGGTTTTACCATATAGATCCGCTTAGATTATTTGAATCGGCGACCGAAAATCAGCCATTGACGCGCTATATTGACTTGCGAATAGCCCAGCGCTTTGGCGGATGGAAGAGCACAAAAGAAAAATCGGGCGGCGGTGAAATCGCCTTGGTGATACAAAATGCACTGAGCGACCACTATTTCGACTACAGCCGTGATACCAGAAACACGCGTCGCGTCTATCTGACAGTCACTCTGGGACTCTAACGGGCATAGCGAGCGCCCCCACTCCATGCCCCGCCAATTAACCAAGTTATTACTGTCAGCCGCAATCGCGCTGCTGGCATCCTTGGCTCAAGCGGAAGCACTGAATGTCAGTTTGGTTTTGAGCGACAGCACGCCGTCTTACCGGCAATTCTCTGCCGCACTCAACAAAGCACTTGCCGAAAATAAAGCCGATGTCATCGTTACCGAGTCCTATGCGGGCGGCGCGAAGGCCGATTTGGTCATTGCCGTCGGCATAAAAGCGACGGGGATTGCTCTCGCCGATTCGGCTACCCCGCTGTTGAGCGTGATGGTTCCCAGGACAGGTTATGAGGAGCTGCTCGAAAAATATTCTGCACAAAAATCTTTGCAGGCGGTATCGGCGATTTATCTCGACCAGCCCTGGAGCAGGCAACTGAATTTCATCCAGGCGGCTCTTCCCAGACACAGCATAATCGGCACACTGTATTCACCCAATACTCCCATCGTGCTCCCCCGCTTGCCGCAGGGGATGTCGCTCAATGCCAAATCGGTCCGATCAGCCGAAACTCTTTTTGCCACACTGGAAAATATTCTGGAAAGCAGCGATGTGCTGCTGGTTATTCCCGACAGCGAAATTTTCAACAGCAGTAATCTGCGCAACATTTTGCTGACCAGCTATCGGCACAAGGTTCCCATGGTCGGCATTTCGCAAGCTTATGTGAATGCCGGTGCGCTTTGCGCTATTTTCTCCACACCCGAACAACTTGCCTGGCAAGCTGCCGCAGCGATCGCTTCATTCGCAAAAGATCGGCACTTGCACGAGCCGCAATACCCCGCATTGTTCAATATTGGCATCAATCAACAAGTGGCGAATTCATTGGGGATCGAACTGGCGCCGCCCGAAGTAATCCGCCAGCGCATGGATAAAGCAGGGGAGGGGAAGCGATGAGGCAGTTCAGTATCCGCCAGCAGGTTGCCGGATTAACATTTATCCCGTTGCTCATCATGGCGATCGGCATGGAGACTTATTTCCTGAATGACCGTTTTTTGGATATGGATAAGGATTTGCGGGATCGGGGAGAGTTGCTCGCCCATCAACTTGCCGCAGGCAGCGAATACGGCGTGTTCTCGAACAACCAAGCGTTCCTGCAAAATATTGCCGGTGTCGCATTGCAACAGGAGGATGTGCGCGGGGCGGTCGTGTTGAATTCAGCCCACGAAGTGCTGGCCAGCGTGGGCGAGTTTTCGCTTCCGGTGAAGAGTGAAATTGTCGGCAAGATGCTGGTAGCCGATGAACGCTTTATTCAATTGCCATTTACATCTTTTGAAAAAATGGATCACGCGATCATTTTGCAGCCGCCGACCAACAGAAATTTGCAAAGTATTTGGCTTTATCACGCGATTATTCCCGCGCAACTTGCATTGGGTGAAGGCACCCAAAAAACAACAGAAAGACCGGTAGGCGCAATTATTTTGGAAATCAGCAAGGCTCGTCATGAGGGGCATAAAACACACATGCTCTGGACGACATTGGCCGCGACTTCTGGGGTGTTATTGCTGGCTTTTTATTTGGTATATCTCGCCAGTCGCAGCATTGTTAACCCGATCAAAGCTCTCAGCGATACCGTAAGAAGGATAGGTGAAGGTCAACTCGATACGAGAATTTCACTGAATACGCACGTGAGAGAACTGGACGTTTTGGCAAAAGGGTTGAATGAATCGACCGCCCATTTGCAAGCGGAGCGCACAAATTTGGAGCATCGCATAGCCGAAGCCACCCGTGCATTACGTGAAAAAAAGGAAGAGGCGGAACGTGCCAGCCATGGGAAAAGCCACTTCCTGGCAGTAGCCAGTCATGATCTGCGCCAGCCGCTGCACGCACTGGGTTTGTATGTTGCCGAGTTGAAACGCAGGGTGCCCGGCAGTGAGCAGCAGCATTTGGTCGAGCAGGTGGATCATTCCATTGAGGCGCTTTCCTCACTTTTGAATGGTTTGCTCGATATTTCCAAGCTGGATGCGGGTGCGGTTGAGACGCAAATGCAACCCTGTGATCTAGCTGCGATGCTGGTGCGCGTTGCGTCAGATTTCAGGATGCTCGCCAACCAGAGAAATATTCGTCTGATTGTCCGGCCATTTTACGGATTCGTCGTCAGCGACCCGCAGCTTCTGGAGCGTATGCTGATAAATTTGGTAAGCAACGCGATCCGCTATACCCGCCAGGATGGCTGCGTATTGATCGCCTGCCGCAAGCGGGACGCGCGCTTGCGCATCGAGGTGCGCGACAACGGTGTCGGCATTTCCGAGGACGATCAGGCCAATATCTTCTGCGAGTTTTTTCAAGTAACGCAATCTCATCACGGTGGAAAAAATGGGCTCGATGCCAACAAAGGTTTAGGGTTGGGGTTGTCTATCGTGGAGCATTTGGCAAAATTGCTCGGATGTCGTATCGAATTGCGCTCCAAACCCGGCGAGGGAAGCGTAT
>CAIZNF010000612.1 GCA_903934275.1 uncultured Nitrosomonadales bacterium | reverse complement strand
TGTCGCCTCGATGATCCTCAACGATTTCTAAAATTCCCGGCCCCTCACCCTTCCATGGCTTGGCCTTTGGGTGCTTGGCACCAAGCTGCGCCAAGCCCAGCGCATAGCCCATTTCGTCTTGCACATTAGTGGGAAATGCCAAGTAGTCTTTTTTAGCCGATGCGACCCAATGCAAGGGCTTTTCACGCGAAAGACTGGGAGGAATGCGAACCATGCTTATTTATACCAAGATAGATATATAACGTCAAGTGGTTGATGTTGGATTAAATAGCTGCTGCATGAGGCTACGACACTTTGAAATTTCGATGCCCGACAGCGGATGGTCGCGACTGGCAGCAGATGGCACACAACGGTAGTTCACCAGTATCCGCTTTGGAGCAGGTCAACTCTTTGGTGATTGCTCCGCTTTGCCCCTGCCCAAGTAACACGAACGGGTTATAAATACATCAGTTCGCAACATAACAGCCAAAGGGTGCGATTCAAACTGATGTGGAGTAATCTCACGACTCCAACCACTGTTATGACGAGAGGGGAGCGTAATGGGAATGAGTGACGAAGCCTTGTTGAATCGCCTGAACGGGCATCCTGAGCTGCGGAGCCGCGTTGAATCGATGTTGCTGGTTGTTGATGACGAGATGGGGAACCTGCAAGAAGCGGATGCGGTCGAGATGCAGCTTATCGAGCAGATGAGGCGAATGGGACAAGAGTCACTGCAAGCTTGGGCGACCGGGCAGGCAACCAAGGCTGGCGAAAGCGTTGCGCGAGAAGATAAGACATGGCGGGAGGGTAAAAAAAACTCCAATGGCACAGCACCTTCGGCGAAATAACCGTAGAAGAGGCACAGTACCGGCGAGGGAACACGCGTATCAGACCTTTTGTGAACCGGGCCAAAGTGCGCCATCGCGGCTGTTCGCGGCCTTTGCAACGGGTGGTGGCGGACTTTGGGGCAGACGTGGCTTTCGCCCAAGTCGAGGATAAACTTGTCGAGCATTACGGCATACTCCTCGCGCCGAGCACGATACGGCGAGTGACCGAATGGCACGCGCGAGCAATCCACGCGACGACACCTGTTGATGAGGCCTGGCCAAGCGAAGCGGGCAGCGGGACGGTGGTCGTTGAAATGGATGGCGGCATGGTGCCGATTGTTGAAGCGGATGCGGCGCAAAAAGACCGGCGCCGTGGCAAGAAATTGCAGTGGAAAGAAGCCAAACTCTGCCTGGCGCACGAGGCGGGCAGCAAAACGCTCAGCTACGGGGGCACACTGCAAGGCGATGTGTCGGATGCGGGAAAGCAACTCTTCGGCTGCGCCCTGAGCGCGGGATTTGGAAAGGGGAGCCGGGTTCATGCTCTGGGAGATGGCGCTGACTGGATCGCGCTGCAAGTGGAAGAGCGCTTCGGCAGCCAAGGCAGCTACCTGGTTGATTACTATCATGTGTGCGATTACCTGAGCGCTGCCGCGGCGGCGATTTATCCCGGATCAGAGATGTCCAAGGCTTGGTTCAACCAACAGAAAGAACGCCTCAAATCAGGGGATTGCGACAAAGTCATCGAGGCGTTGCGGGCGCACATCGAGGCGGATGAGGTGGCGGATAGCGAAGCGGCGGTACGGTCATGCCACCGCTATTTGAGCCGCCGCAGGGATCAGCTCGACTACCCTGGCGCATTGGCCAACGACCTGCCAATCGGCTCGGGTGAAATTGAAAGCGCGCACCGCTACATCGTTCAGAAACGGTTGAAGCTTCCGGGGTCGTGGTGGTGCGCGGAAAATGCTGAACACATGCTGGCATTGCACCTGAATCGGGCGAACAGGCAATGGGACTGCTATTGGAATCAAGTCAGAAAGGCCGCTTGAATGAACACATCAGTTTGAATCGCACCCACAGCCAAACCCTTTCACGAGTATATGCCGAAATAGATAGATAATCACATTGCCAGCGGGTGGCTCTTCAGTAACTCTCTCAACACCTTTCGCACTGGCGTAGGTATCGCCGCATGCAAAGCCTCTTCCACATCCAACCACACGCTATCCGGTTGTTGCGCCTGTAACGGTTTGCGCGTCACGCGCAGCAGCAGCGGGGTGATGTGCAATTTGAAATGCGTGAAAGTGTGGGTGAATTTTGCCAACTCTATTTTCTCGCTCACCGCCACGCCGCTGCGTTGCAGATAATCCGCCACTTGCCCATTCTCCAGTTGCGGCGGGCACCACAAGCCGCCCCAGATGCCGGATGGGGCGCGTTTTTCCAGCTGGATGTCATTGCCGTGCAGCAGCAATAGAAACGTGGTGTGTTTTTCCGGCACCGCTTTGCGCGGTCGCGGAGTGGGCAGTTCATGGACACGGTTGGTTTGACGGGCGACACAATCGGCCTGCACCGGGCACACGCCGCACTTTGGTTTGCTGCGTGTGCAGAGGGTTGCGCCCAGATCCATCAAGGCTTGGGTGTAGGTGGCGACATCGCGTTGCGGTAGCAACCCTTCGGCCCGTTGCCA
>CAIZNF010000611.1 GCA_903934275.1 uncultured Nitrosomonadales bacterium | reverse complement strand
GATATTTCCATATGAAAAACTCGCATCCAGACCGGGCTCGTCCAACAAACGGTTCAGATCGTGGCTCGCTTCGCGATCACGATCTAACCTTAATCGTTATAGCTGACCTGCTGCGCGCTGAGCCCGCTGACTGCGCCATGCTGCGGGGTGGTTGCGCCGGTCAGCCCCGCGCCATCGCCATAGATGTCCAATGCTGCTGGCAGGTTGCCCGGCCTTTCGTTGAACAGGCTTTGCAGCAGCAGGCTGCGCCGCGCCGATTCGCCGAAGCGGCGGCCTTGTAAAAGGTCGGCCTGGTTCCTCAAGTTGGCCGCATTTTTTTCGCTGACCGGGTCGGACAAGGTGTGGAATGCGAGACTCTCCAGCCCCAGCTTGCGCTGTATCTCGGCGAGATTGGCCTGCAATAATTGCGTGTCTTCGCCGAGCAGATTTTCGCCGCGATAGACCCGACGATTGGCCGTGCGCGCCCGTGCCTCGCGCAAACTATTTTGCGCCTCTAACGGGCGGTTGGCCTGCAATTCTGCCTGCGCCTGATACAGCCAAGGTGCGGGGTCTCGGGGGTCGGCTTGCTGGGCGCTGCGCCAGCTCGTACTTGCCGCCTCGGTTTGCCCGGATTGCTGTTGTGCGCGCCCCAGATAAGTGAGTATCAGCGCGCTGCCGGGATCGGCTTCATGCGCCGCTTGCAATTTTTCCTGCCCGGCCTGGAAGTTGCCCAGCTTTATTTCGGCCAGCCCCAAACCAAATAACGCCTTGGCATCTTTTGAGTCGCGCTGCAAAGCGGTTTCAAACGCGGCTTTGGCTTCTTTGGCGTGCCCATCTATCAGATAAGCCAGACCGCTCACGGCGACCACGTAGGGGTGCGCGGCATCCGCTGCCTGCGCCTGATGCACCAGCGCATTGGCCGATTGAGCTTGCCCGAGCGTCAGCGCGAGCTCGGCCTCGCGCGCCAATGCGACCGCCCGTTGCTGCGTGCCGGTATTCTGCGTGCCGGTATTCAACATACCGGTATTCGATATTTGGGCATTAAAGCCATGCATCACTTCGAGCGCTTCCGCCAGATGCCCCGCACCCTGCAAGGCGTAGGACAAAGCCAGATGCGGCAACATGCCACCCCGCATATCTTTCCCCTGGCCTTGCGCGCGTTTCGCCGCATCCAGCGCTTCCCGCATGTGGCCCTGTTGCAGGTACGCCATGCTGGTGAGCGCGTAAGCATCCGCCGCATGTCGGGTATTGCCAAGCAAAGGGGCGAGTGTTTTTATTGCCTGTTGGGGCTGATCGCCTTGCAGCAAAAAGCTGGCGCGCAACAAATTTATCTCGGCTTCGGCATCCCCGCCCGCCTGCCCGTTTTTGACCGCCTCGTCGAGCCGGATCAACGCATCGAGGAAGCGCCCTTCATGCTGCATCTGCAAGGCAGCTTGCATCGCGGGAGTGGCCTGCAATGGCTGGTATTGGGTCGCCACGTCAGACAATATCCAGAGCGCGCTCTGGCCGCGCCCCATGCTGCGCTCCAGCGGTGGTTTGACTTGTTCTATATATAAATTTTCATTATCTACATTGGCCGCATGAGCGACTTGTGACAAGCCGAACCCTGCAATACATAAAAGCCGTAAAACGCATAAATATTTTTTCATGAATTGTGTTCCTATTAAATGTTCTAAACACGACGACTTAAATAATGTCGCATAATTAGTTTATAATATCGCTGTTTCCATTTGAGGGAGGCAACGATGCGTAAATTGCAAATTGAGAATGCGGAAGAGATGCGCTTGGCAATTCAGCAAGAGATCGAGCGTTC
>CAIZNF010000610.1 GCA_903934275.1 uncultured Nitrosomonadales bacterium | reverse complement strand
GAACGCTCGATCTCTTGCTGAATTGCCAAGCGCATCTCTTCCGCATTCTCAATTTGCAATTTACGCATCGTTGCCTCCCTCAAATGGAAACAGCGATATTATAAACTAATTATGCGACATTATTTAAGTCGTCGTGTTTAGTTGCATCAAATCGTCGTGCAACTCCCGTACCATTCCGCGTTTGCGATCTGTCAGCGACACAGCGACGGTTTGCGCACAGACATGCGTCGACAGTACGCACAGATATTCGAGCACCTTCGCCTGTGCGAACAGCTTCTTCAACGCCCCCGTCAATGTCGGTGAAAGACATGCACGCAACGGGGCGGACACATGCAGCGGTATCGGCATCACCTTCACCACCGGTGGTGGATTCAGCCCCAGGCCGTCAATCAATTGCTGTGCCAGATCTTCGCCCATCAGTCCGGCGAGCGCGCTATTGCTAACACTGAGGCTGGTCATCTCGCTATCGGAGGAAGTGTCGATCTGCGGAATCATGTGAAGCCGGTCGGCATGGCGAAAGAAGTCATAGCCGGGTTTGTAGATGAGTTCCGTCGCAGGATAAAACTCCCGGTGACAGATTGTTCCGCCTTGTACCGTTTGTATGGTCAGTGTCGTTTCTGGAAACTCGAACTTGAACTCGCCCAACGGAATCAGTTGGCCGGAGACCTCCGGTCGAAAGCGATGTACCCCTTGAAACACCAACACATCCTCCGCCAGCATCACGCGCTCAAACCAGCCATGACCGACCTCGGGCGGGAATGGATAATCCTGATGATGCGATTCATAGGCTGCTGGGACGGCTGAAATGGGTTCATCGGTAGCCGGGTTAATCAGCCATCGGACATGGAGATCGGGATAGAGAGGGGGTGTCATTGTTCCATTCTACGAAATGCCGTCAGTGAAAAACAGTATCGTTCCATATTTCGTAGAAATTCGCTCGGCATTCGTAGAACAGAGCCAAGCGGGGAGGCAAAGTAAAACATACAGTGCATGACCTAATTTTTTCGCTGATGAGTCAAAAATGCGTCCATTGTTTATTGCCTTGCTGAGCTGCCTGATTGCTTTTGCCTCAACCCCAGTTTCCGCCCAAGATGCAGGCTCGCTTCTCCGCGATGCCGAACGCGAACGTCTCGCCCCGCGCCCCGCCAATCCCGCGTTGATCGCCCCTGCCAAACCGCCCGCACCCGAGCCCACCGGCGCACACTTTCGCGTGGACAAATTCCACCTCGAAGGCAACACCCTGCTGAGCGAGGCCGAGTTGCAAACAGTGCTCATCCCCTGGTTGGGTCGCGAACTGAGCTTTGCCGAAATCCAGCAAGCCGCTGATGCTATCACCGAATACTACCGCCGCGCGGGCTACCTGGTGCGCGCCTACCTGCCCGAGCAGAAGCTCGACAGCGGCACCGTCAACATCATCATCGTCGAAGCCCGCATGGGCAAAGTGCAGATCGAAGACGGCGGCAAAGAATTGCGCCTCTCCAAAGATATGGCACGCGACACCCTCACCGCCCGCCAAAAACAAGGCGATGCCTTCAGCCTGGACAACCTGCAACGCGGCATTAACCTCGTCAACGACATACCCGGAGCCGAAGCCGCCGTCATCCTCTCCCCCTCGGTCGTCCCGAGCCAAACCGATGTCATCATGAAGCTCATGGACAAGCCCATGCTGTCCGGCTCGGCGCAACTCGACAACAACGGCTCACGCAGCACCGGCGCGACCAAGCTATCTGGCAGCGTATCCCTCGACAACCCCACCAAAATTGGCGATCAAATCCAGCTGTCAGGCGCGCATACCACCGGCAGTGACTACCTGCGACTGGGCTACAGCTTGCCGATAGGCAATGACGGCCTGCGCGTCGGCGCGCACAGCTCATACCTGAAATACAACATCCCCACATCGAGCGCCACGGGCAATGCCGCCACACTGGGACTGGATGCCCGCTACCCCATCCTGCGCGGCAGCATCAACAACCTCGCCGTGATTGGCAGCTTCGATACACGCAGCTATCTCAACAGCGTCGGCGCGATCACCAGCTCCGACAAAAGCATGAACGTCGCCAGCATCGGCCTATCCGGCGACCGGCTGGACGGCCTCGGTGGCGGCGGCTTCAGCTTTGCGGGCGCGTTTCTGAGCGCGGGCAAGCTCGACCTCTCCCGCAACGCGGCCGACCTCGCCGCAGACCAAACCACCGCCAACCGAAACGGCAGCTTCAGCAAGCTCGCGTGGAACATCGGTCGCCTGCAAAAGCTCGGTGCCGCCACCAACCTGTGGCTCGCCGCCAACGGCCAGTTCGCCGGTAAAAATCTCGACAGTTCAGAAAGCTTCTCGCTCGGCGGCCCCGCCGGTGTGCGCGCCTATCCCAACATCGAAGGCAGCGGCGACAACGGCTGGCTGATGACTGCCGAAGTGCGTCAAACCCTCACCCCAAAACTCCTGCTGACCGGCTTCTACGACCACGGCCATATCGTGCAGCACAAGAACGAATGGGTCGGTGCCTTAATCCCCGGACAACCCGCAGCCTACGACCTCAAAGGCCTGGGCGCATCGCTGGCCTGGACCGAAGCCGGCAACTACACCGCCAAACTCGCCGTAGCCCATCGGGTGGGCAGCAACCCCTTGCCGCAAACCAACGGCATGGATGGTGACGGCACCAAAGTGATGAACCGGGTTTGGTTGAATTTAGTTAGTGCCTGTCAGAAAACCCCTGTTTTTTAAAAACTTACTCCCTGAATTTTTGGCATGTACCCCACAACTCTTGATTTTTGTTGCTGGAAGGAAAAGTTTTTCATTTTCCTGATACAGAAACGCGAATTCCCAATATTG
>CAIZNF010000609.1 GCA_903934275.1 uncultured Nitrosomonadales bacterium | reverse complement strand
GCACGCTACGCTTTGCCCAACCTACGCGGCTGGCGGTTCCCATAATACCAACCAGCGTTTTCATGAAAATCAACACGGGGAAAATCATGACTATGGAACTGGCCGAAGCGGATGTAATTTGGAGCAGGCAGGCAGATAAAGCTGTTCTGGCAAAAGCGTCAACTCTCCATTTACTGTTCGATGGCTCGCGCTACGCCATGATGACACTGGCTCCACCATCGTGGAAGTTCACCATTGCGAACCCGGCGGCGCTGCAATTGTTTGGCGTTTCGAGCGTGGCTGAGTTTATCTCGCTCGGGCCGTGGGGCGTTTCCCCGGAATGGCAGCCGGACGGGCGCGCATCAAGTGAGAAAGCGGCGGAAATGATTGCGACAGCCATGAGCGAAGGCTCAAACTTCTTTGAATGGGAACACAAGCGACTGGGAGGCGGGCCGTTTCACGCCGATGTGCAGCTGACTCGCATAGAGGCGGAAGACGAGGTGTTTCTTCAGGCCACTGTGCGCGACATCACCAAGCGCAAGCAGATTGAAGCAAAACTTCGCATCGCCGCCACTGTCTTCGAATCTCAGGAGGGTATGCTGGTCACCGATGCAAATACTGTGATCCTCAGTGTGAATAGCGCTTTCACCAAGGCGACCGGTTATACGGCAGAAGAAGTTATTGGACAGACACCACGCTTACTCAAGTCGGGCAACCACGATGCGGACTTTTATGCCGCAATGTGGCAGAGCATCAATAACACCGGAGCATGGGAGGGTGAAATATGGAATCGGCGCAAAAACGGCGAAATCTACCCGGAGTATCTCACTATCACCGCAGTGAAAGATAATAATGGTTCTGTCGTAAATTACGTTGCTACATTAAGAGATATCACCACGAGCAGGGCTGCGGCAGAGGAAATCAAAAATCTGGCTTTCTAAACGTAGAGACATAAATAAAGCCGTAAGAATTACATGGGATCTGTATTCATGCGGCTTTCATGCTGAATGAATGCGACAACAGTTAATACGCCATGTTTAGAATCAATATCAGTCCAAACAGTGAGGCTCAACATGTTAAGCATAGAAAATCTGACCCGCACGGAGAAGTTGCGCATGATGGAAGTGATCTGGGATGACTTGGCGCGTGATTCGGTAACGCTCTCATCGCCGGAATGGCATGCGCAAGCATTGAAAGAAGCAGAACGTGCCCATGCTGAAAATCAGGCCAATTTTGTTTCCTGGGATGCCGCCAAGAAAATGCTACGCGACAGTGCTCCATGAAAATCGAGATTCTGAGTATCGCAATGGGCGATATTCAGTCTGGGCAGCAGTTTTATGAACAACAGCAGGAAGGTTTGGGTGCTTACTTTTTGGATTCGCTGTTTTCCGACATTGATTCTCTTCTTCTGTATGCGGGTGTTCACCAGCAATTCTTCGGTTATTACCGTGCGCTCTCGAAGCGATTTCCCTACGCAATTTACTACCGAATGAGCGAACAAACCATTCAAGTGTGGCGTGTCCTTGACTGCCGTCAAAAACCATCGCGCATAGCGAGTGCGCTACGATAACAGCATTGGTGGTACGATCTTGAATCGCTTGGTGCCGTGCTGTAACCCAAGGAGAAATCCGGCTGTGATAAAATTGCCCCATGATGATTACGCTCAAGACACCGATGGTTAAGCAGCGCACCTTGAAAAATTCCGTCAGTGTGACGGGAGTCGGCTTGCACAGCGGCGAGAAAGTCATGCTCGGCCTGCGCCCCGCGCCGACCAGCACCGGTATCGTATTCCGCCGTGTGGACACCAAGCCGGTAGAGGAAATTTGCGCGCGCGCCGATCTGGTGCATGACACGCGCCTTTCCACCTGCATGGAGCAGAACGGCGTGCGCGTTGCTACCGTCGAGCACCTGATGTCGGCACTGGCCGGATTGGGGGTGGACAACGCATACATCGACCTGGACAGCGCGGAAGTGCCGATCATGGACGGCAGTGCCGGTACTTTCATCTTTCTGCTGCAATCGGCAGGCATCGTCGAACAATCTGCCGCCAAGAAATTTATCCGCGTGAAAAAAACAGTCGAGGTAAAGCAAGGCGACAAATGGGTGCGCTTCGAGCCGCACCACGGCTACAAACTGACTTTCACGATCAATTTTGCCCACCCGGTATTTGCCAGCACCAAACAGCATGTGGTCGTCGATTTGGGCGAAGAATCCTACGTGCGCGACATCAGCCGCGCACGCACCTTCGGTTTCATGCAGGATGTCGAGAGCATGCATGCGCAGGGGCTGGCATTGGGCGGCAGCTTGGACAACGCCATCGTGATGGATGACTACCGCGTGCTGAATGCCGATGGATTGCGTTTCGAGGACGAGTTCGTCAAGCACAAGGTGCTCGATGCGATCGGAGATATTTATCTGCTGGGCTATCCGCTGATAGGCGCATTTTCCGGCTACAAGTCCGGCCATGCCATGAATAACGCACTGCTGCGCGCGCTGCTCGCGGATGAGCAGGCTTGGGAAATTGTCACGTTCGATAGCGTTGAAGAAGCGCCCGCGTTCCTGAGGTTGCAGTTGCAGTCTGCTTAAAAACTGCTGATGAAACAACTAGCCATCTGACTAGGCTGCCAAAAGGCGACAGCCAACTCATTGATTATGCGCTCGACATAGCTGCGTTGCGCAAGCGCTCAAAATGCTCATTTACCATATGCAAACTCTGCTTTCTCGCCCTTGCGCGCCTTGCTCTGCCATCGCTCGCTACGTTTTTCAATACCCTGTTGGGGTGCCTTCCGGAAATTCCGCATCGCAGATCGTAGGTTGGGCAAAGCGTAG
>CAIZNF010000608.1 GCA_903934275.1 uncultured Nitrosomonadales bacterium | reverse complement strand
TTGCTCAGGATCGGCTTCTCGCCCAGGTAAAACTCGATCATCTTGGGCACGTAGGGGTAAATCGACTTGTCATCGGCCACGCCGGTGCCGACCGCATTGCAAATGCTCACATGACCGGCTCGGTACACCTGCAGCAACCCGGCACAACCCAGAGTGGAGTTCGGGCGAAATGCCTGGGGGTCGAGAAAATCATCATCGACCCGGCGGTAGATCACATCGACCCGCTTGGGCCCGCGCGTGGTGCGCATGTAGCAAAAGTTGTCTTTGACGAACAGGTCTTGCCCTTCCACCAGCTCCACGCCCATTTGCTGCGCTAAAAAAGCGTGCTCAAAATAGGCACTGTTGTGCATGCCGGGCGTCAGCACCACCACCGTGGGCTCGGCCGTGGTGGCCGGGCTGCTGGCGCGCAGCGTCTCAAGCAACAGGTCGGGGTAATGGGCAATCGGCGCCACGCGATGCGCGTTGAACAACTCGGGGAACAACCGCATCATCATCTTGCGGTCTTCCAGCATGTAAGAGACGCCGCTGGGCACGCGCAGGTTGTCTTCGAGCACGTAGTACTCACCCTCGCCAGCAGCATTGGGCGCACGCACGATGTCGATGCCCGAAATATGCGAATAGACGTTGTTGGGCACATCGATCCCCATCATTTCGGGGCGAAACTGGGCGTTGTTTTCGACCTGCTCGCGTGGCACGATGCCGGCCTTGATGATGTCCTGACCGTGATAAACGTCATGAACGAAGCGGTTGAGCGCCGTCACGCGCTGCACCAAGCCACGCTCCATGCTGGCCCATTCGTGCGCCGGAATGATGCGCGGAATCAGATCAAACGGAATGAGGCGCTCGTTGCCAGCGCCTTCTTCGTCTTTTTCACCATACACGGCAAAGGTGATGCCAACGCGGCGAAAGATCACCTCGGCCTCTTCGCGCCGCTTGGCCATCATGTCGCCGGGCTGGCGCGCCAGCCATTCGTCGTAAATTTTGTAATGATCACGAATTTGTGCCCCATGGGTAAAAAACGCATAGGGCAACTGGGTGTACATCTCGTCAAATTTCTGCATAACCGATTTCTCTCCTGCCTCTAGCTTAGCAAGGTTTGAGCCAGTAAAAATCCGGCTGTGCGCCAGACTTGCAATTTTTAACCTTGCTTAAGGCTGACTCGTCCACACCTCACGACAATGATGAATTTGCTTCTTCCCCCTGTTCACCTATGAACCCCATCCGAACTTTCATGACACAGGACCATCGCGATTGCGACGAACTCCTTGCCACAGCCGAACAGGCGATCGCCGCCCAAGCGTGGGATAGCGCCAACACCGCCTTTGCTCAGTTCCAGCATGCGGTGCTGCAGCATTTCGCGGCCGAGGAGGGCTTGCTCTTTCCGGCCTTTGAGGAGAAAACCGGCATGCACAGTGGCCCCACGCAAGTGATGCGCAGCGAGCATATTCAAATGCGCGAACTCATGGAGGCCGCGCGCCATGCCCTGCTGGCCAAGGATGCTGATGACTACGAGGGGCATGCAGAGACGCTGCTGTTCATGCAGCAGCAACACAATATGAAAGAAGAAAACGTGCTGTACCCGATGTGCGACCAACAGTTGCACGATCAAACCAAAGCACTGGTGCTTGCGTTGCAAGAAAAAATTCAGAATAAGGCAGACCATTCCCATGAGCAAGACTCCCGCTGACAAGATCATTGATGCCCGCGACATGGAGCCGCCCGAGCCTTTTGTTCTCACGCTTGATGCGCTCGACACCCTGGGTCCCGACGAAAAGCTGCTGCTCATCCTGACGCGCGAGCCCTATCCGCTCTATCGCAAACTGCAAACCCTCGGGTTTACTTACCAAACCGACATTACGATGCAAGGCACGATTGAAATCCTGATCTGGCGACAGAACGCCTGATGTCTGCGATTTTGTCGCTGCAAGAGGCGCCGCCCATCAGCGCGCCCTTGCGTTTTTTTCTGACAGCCCCCCTGTTTGCCATCGCCGCTGGCGCTTTGATCCTGTACAGCGGCCCCTCTCTGTTTGTCTCGCGCTGGACCCCGGCTGCGCTGGCGCTAACCCACCTAATCACCGTTGGTTTCATGCTGCAAGTCATGTTAGGGGCCATGCAGCAACTGCTGCCGGTTGTGGCAGGTGCCAACATGACGCACCCCCTGCGGGTCGCCACGGTGGTGCATGCCTGCATTACCGTGGGCGCCGTGTCTTTGGTGGCAGCATTTTTGAGCGCTGAACG
>CAIZNF010000607.1 GCA_903934275.1 uncultured Nitrosomonadales bacterium | reverse complement strand
TGGTGCTGTTGCGCGGGATAATTTTTTCCGCGAGCCCACCCATTGTTTCAATACCCAGGCTAAGCGGGATCACATCAAGCAGCAACCAATCATCGCCACTGCGATTTCCCGCCAGCAAATTGGCTTGGATAGCCGCACCCAGTGCCACGACTTTGTCCGGATCGAGATTGGTCAGCGGCGTTTGCCCAAAAAACTCCCCTATGGCGTGCTGCACTTGCGGCATGCGCGTCGCGCCGCCGACCATCACCACGCCCTTGATGTCTGCCACGCCCAACTTCGCATCGCGCAATGCGCGGCGCAACGGTTGCAAGGTGCGTTGCACCAGATTTTGCGACATCGCCTGAAACTCGCTGCGCGTCAGCACGCTATCGATTACCTCGCCAGTCGAGAGCGCTGCGGTAATGCGCGTTTCGCCGTGCTCGGTCAATTGTTCCTTGGCTGCCCGCGCATGGGTCAACAGCAGGCGCGTATCTCGCGGACCAAGCGCGGAGAGGCGGTTTTTTTCCAGCAACCAGCAATGAATGCGATGGTCAAAATCGTCGCCGCCCAATGCGGAGTCACCATTGGCCGCCAGCACCTCAAATACACCGCGTGACAAGCGCAGGATGGAAATATCAAAAGTGCCGCCACCTAGGTCATACACCGCGTACACGCCTTCGGCGGCGTTATCCAGCCCATAGGCAATCGCCGCAGCGGTCGGTTCATTGAGCAAGCGCAGCACGTTCAGCCCGGCCAGGCGCGCCGCATCCTTGGTCGCTTGCCGTTGTGCGTCGTCGAAATAGGCGGGCACGGTGATGACCGCACCGACCAACTCGCCGCCCAATACAGATTCTGCGCGATTGCGCAATACCTTGAGAATCTCTGCGGATATTTCGACCGGGCTTTTTACTCCTGCCACGGTACGCAATTGCAACATGCCTGAGCCCTGCCCCGAACTTGTCGAAGCGGCCTGACCAGCCCCTCCTGAGGTGGAGGTGGAGGGGGATGGATAAGCATCGACAAAGCGGTAAGGCAAACGGCTGATCTCGCCGACATCCTTGAGGCCACGCCCCATAAAACGCTTTACCGAGACGATAGTATTGGCTGCATCCTCGCTCTGCATGGCCTGTGCCATATCTCCCACCGCGACACTGCCATCGGCCAGATAACGCACTACAGAAGGCAACATGGAACTCCCGTTTTCGTCGTTGAGCACCACGCTGATACCGTTGCGCACCGTGGCCACCAGCGAGTTAGTCGTACCGAGGTCGATGCCCACCGCCAGCCGGTGCTGATGTGGCAGTGTGCTTAAGCCGGGTTCAGAAATTTGTAGTAAAGCCATTTTTAGCCCGTAGCTGGTAGCTTGTGGCTTGCAGCTACACGCCACAAGCTACCAGCTATAAGCTTTAATTAGTTATCTATTTCGTCGTAAGCGGCATGAATTTCTTCCGCAAGTTTTTCCATGAAGCGCAGTTTGCGCACCAGTCCAGCAGCTGCCGCGTAATCATTTTCAGTGTCAATTTTAACCGCAAGCTGCGTTTCGAGCTCTTGCGTTTCAAGTTTCATGCGAGTTTCGAGTTGCGCAAGCGCATCGGCATTTCGCGCTTGCTGTGCCTCGACAACCGCTTCACGCCAATCCATTTGCGCAATTAAAAAATCCTGCGGCATCACGGTGTTGTTTTCTTCCTGAACATCCACGCCGTGCAGCGACAACAAGTAGCGTGCGCGCTGCAATGGATTATGCAATGTTCGGTAGGCTCCGTTCACCAGCGTGGCGCGCTGCATGGACAAACGTTGCTCGGCATCGGGCAAATGTACTGACTTGTCTGGATGAACCTGCGCCTGCAAGGCGCGGTACTGCCGCTCAAGCTGCGCAGTGTCTATTTGGTAAGACTGCACAAGGCCGAACAGTTGGAAGTGGTTTTGCTGAAAATCGAAGCTGGAGGGCTGCATCAAGGGGGCCTCTATAAATTATGTCGATTGCAAAAAAATATAATTTATTT
>CAIZNF010000606.1 GCA_903934275.1 uncultured Nitrosomonadales bacterium | reverse complement strand
GAAAATCTGCGTTAATCTGCGTAATCTGTGGATCGAACTGCTGTTTTTAGGGTAAAAAATGGAATTAATTCGTGGCATGGAGTCTTTTGAATTTTTGCGGGCTTTCGCCTTGTGGCGAATTGCATGCTTGCCCCATTCCAGGTTATTAATCTCAAATAACCAAACAGGGGGCGCGATTCGTCGCGCCCCCTGTGATTTTTACCTTTGAAACAGAATCGGGATTAAACCGAGAACGACGAACCGCAACCGCAGGTCGATGCAGCCCCCGGATTCTTGATGACGAACTGCGAACCTTCCAACCCTTCCTGATAGTCGATTTCCGCGCCGACCAAATATTGAAAGCTCATCGGGTCAATCAACAATTGCACACCGTTCTTACTTAGCACGGTGTCATCTTCGTTCGCTTCTTCGTCGAAGCTAAAGCCATACTGGAAGCCGGAACAGCCGCCACCGCTTACGAATACACGCAGTTTGAGATCTGTATTGCCTTCTTCCTCGATTAATTGTTTTACCTTGTTAGCCGCGTTGTCGGTGAAAATCAGCAGATCTTGTGCTTCTGTTGCCGGTGTTTCGGTTACTGCATTCATATTCTTTATCCTCTTAATAAATTATTCACCACTATTCAATTTGAATGCCACCACTTTGTCCTGAACCGCGACGGTGCTGTGTATCAAGCGGCCTTCAATGATTGCACCCAGCTGGATTTCCAGCGTTTTGTAGTGCACATCCCCGTTGACCCTGGCTTTTCCTTGTAGTTCCAGATATTCGCTGGCGGTCACCGGGCCATTGATCGTGCCATTGACCACCAGATGTGTGACCGTCACATCGCCGGTCACCCGACTATGTTCACTTAATACCAGCGTGCTTGGTTTGCCTTGCGTGGCAACAACATTACCGTTGACATGCCCGTCAATACGCATTCCCCCGCTGAAATTCAAGTTGCCGTCGATGATGGTGCCGGCACCGATCAGGGAGTCAATACGATTTTGTGGCTTGCTGTGTGATTTTCCAAACATGGATTTTCCTCCTACAAAATTATTTTTTTCTGAATTCTACTTCTATGACAGGTTAATGCTTTGCCGGATTTTTGGTTCGCGTGCGCCTTGTTCAAATATCCGAACTTGTACGCTCTCCAATTGGGTATCCTGCGGCAATTGGATACTTTGTTCAACACGCTGATAGTACCTGAAATTAAGCTGAAATTGGGTGTTCTCAGATTCATTTTGTGGGAATAATTGAGTGGTTTTTATCCCATTTTTTAACACGGTGGCGACCAATTGATAATTGCCATTAAACTCCTTGATGCGTTGCCCACTCTGCACCAGCAACATGCGCAAGTGGTATTCGCCGGGCATTTTATCCCGCTCCAGTCTAAAGCGATGCACCCCCAGCTCTCCCTCTTTGCCGTGCATCGCAGTAAGGTTCTGAAAAAATGCCAGGTCTTCCTGAAGCCGGGCATTTTCGTCTGACAGGTTTTTTAACTGCTTGGAAGTTTCCTTGCTGCTTGCCTGCTCGATTTGAATTTGTCGCTCATATTGCGCAACCTGATCACCCAGCTGCTTATTCTCGGCTGTCAGTTTGAAAGTCTGTTCGCGCAGTTTAGTCAACTCCTCTTGAGTTTGCCCGCGATGAAATCCCGCCAATTCCAATCCGTTGCCGTAAGCCCACCAAGCCAGACCCAACGTGGCCAACACAAATGGCACCGTCATGCTCCAGCGCAAATACCATGGGATGTGCAACCGCACCGACAGTTTCGGTGCGGAAATGCCAAAGCTGCGTTTAACACGTCGCCACATTTTACGGTAACAGCGGCATATTGTTGAGAGCAGTCGTTTCCGGTAGCCCAAACATGATATTCATATTTTGCACCGCCTGTCCCGCTGCGCCTTTGACCAGATTGTCGATTACCGACAGCACTACCACCGTATCGCCGCCTTGTGGGCGATGCACCGCGATGCGGCAACAATTCGCACCGCGCACCGAACGGGTTTCCGGATGACTGCCCGCAGGCATCACGTCAATAAAAAATTCGTCGGCGTAACGCTGCTCGAACAACGCTTGTAAATCCACCTCGCGCGTCAACCTGCCATATAGCGTGGCGTGAATACCACGGATCACCGGTGTAAGGTGCGGCACAAATGTAAGTCCAATTGTTTTACCGGCTATATGCGTCAGCCCCTGCCTGATTTCCGGCAAATGTCGATGCCCCGCAACTCCGTAAGCCTTGAAATTATCTGCAGCTTCGGAAAATAAAGTGGAGATTTCTGCCTTGCGCCCCGCGCCGGAAACTCCCGATTTCGCATCGGCGATTAAGCTGCTCGGCTCGATCACGCCCGCTTCCAGCAATGGAATAAAACCCAATTGCACCGCGGTCGGATAACAGCCGGGGTTAGCGACCAGTCTTGCGGATTTGATTTGTGCGCGATTTACTTCCGGCAAGCCGTAAACCGCTTCGACAACCAAATCCGGGCACGCATGGGTTATGCCATACCATTTTTCCCATGTGGCGATATCCTGTAAACGAAAATCTGCAGACAGGTCGATCAGCCTCACGCCCGCATCCAATAGTGCGCGAGCCTGCTGCATGGCGATGCCATTTGGTGTGGCGAAAAACACCAAGTCGCATTGCTCCAAGTGCGCTTCATCAGGATGGGTAAATGGCAAATCCACATAGCCGCGCAAACTGGGAAACATTTGGTTGACCGGCATACCGGCATCGGCACGCGAAGTGATCACCTGCAAGATGGCCTGCGGATGCGCCGCCAATAAACGCAGCAATTCGACACCGGTGTAGCCTGTTCCGCCAACTATGCCAACCTTGATCACGTCTTGCTTCACTTGAGTGTATCTCCCGCGTAGGGGTGGGTCATGCCCACCGGAACGAATTGTCGGGCGAAAGCCCGATCTGCGAATTCACATTATTGGCCGAATGATACACTGAAACAACAAAGCCGCCCGAAGGCGGCCTTGCTGGGCAATCACAAATTTTTTAGCGCTTGGAGAACTGTTTCCTGCGGCGTGCTTTGCGCAAGCCAACTTTTTTGCGTTCTACTTCGCGCGCATCGCGGGTTACCAGGCCGGCGTGTTTCAACACGGGCTTGAACGACGCGTCGTAATCAATTAATGCACGGGTGATGCCATGACGCACTGCACCTGCCTGGCCTGATTCGCCGCCACCGGAAACATTCACCATAATGTCGAATTTGGTCAAAGTTTCGGTTAGGGTCAACGGTTGACGCACCACCATGCGCCCGGTTTCGCGGGAGAAAAATTCATCCACCGGCTTGTCGTTCACCACGATAT
>CAIZNF010000605.1 GCA_903934275.1 uncultured Nitrosomonadales bacterium | reverse complement strand
TTATAGAGGCTCCCTACAGTGAAAGAACATAAATTAACTTTGAAAAAAATCACCTTGGGAGCGGTATCCAGGCCGCGATGAGTTGCCTGAGAATCGCGGCCTGAAGGCCGCTCCCACAAAAATAATGAGCGGGTGGAAAAACACACGCTATCCGAGAATGCGCCCATGTTGGTTTGAATCGTATCCAGTAAGAGGCTGGGCATTTCCCCAGGCTGCGCCAGGAAAATGAGGTTCGTCTTTGGCGAACAGCAGCACCGAAAGTTTTTGTCACAAGCGATAATTTGTTGTCGCCTAATTTTGCATTAGAGACTAACTGGCATGGTAAATATGCCGCCAGTGGTAAAATATGCCGGTGATTGGCGGTGTAAGTAGCAGATGAGTCGCAACGAACAGCAGCACGGCTAATCCCATTTCTGTTACTTTAAAGAGCAATATTTCGTAAGTCGGGCACCGCCCGACAGCCTGATGCGGCGGGCATAGCCCTCATCACGAAAAAGCACTTTTAATTTAAAGCTGGAACAATACAGTGAAACCGGAATGACGCGAGATAAAGACGAACTGATCAGGGCTCAGGCGGAACTACGCGATTTAACACGCATGGTGTTGGCACTGCGCCAGGAGTTGGAGTCCGTTCATGCGGGGGTGGATGATCGGCTACACAAGTCAGCCTTGGCCGCAAATGCCGAGATTGCGCAACTAAAAACCACCGTGGCTGTGTTGCGCGAGGAGTTGGAAAAGGCGCGGGGGGAGCGTGAAATGGCGGTGCAACAATCTGTTGCTGCCAGCCATAATGATATTCAACAATTGAAAGCTACTGTTGCTTCGCTGCGCGATGCCCTCGAAATTGCGCGCTTCGAAAAGGACGGCAGTATTGAAAAGGCGCTTAGCGCGGCGAATGCCGAAATAGCCCAACTGCATGGCACAATCCGCGAGTTGCGAGGGCAACTCGAAACGCTTCTCGTAAAAACCTGAAATCGCCGACAACTTGAGCCGCCAATTACCCGGACCACTGGAGAAAATGGAAAAGCCGACTGCCAAGGTAGCATCCAAAAAAACGAAGCCGCTTGCCGATAACGGTGCGCAACAGCGTCGCCGCTTGCGCACGGTCGAGTTGCTGCTCGATATTTCGCACAAAATGGCCGAGTTCGATACGCTCGACGATGTGCTCAATGCGCTGGTGGAGATGACCACCGCGCAGCTTAAGGCCGGACGAGGTTCGTTGTTCCTCAACGACCCTGCCACCAACGAACTTTATTCGCGCGCCGCCCAAGGCAACATCAAGCGCGAGATTCGCATTTTAAACACCAGCGGGATTGCCGGTTTTGTGTTTACCAGCGGCGAGCCGCTGATTATCCATGATGCCTATTCGGATTCGCGCTTCAATCGTTCCGTCGATGAGCAGACCGGTTTTGTCACGCGCAATATTTTGTGCGTACCGATCAAAACGGTGCGGGGCGAGGTCATCGGTGTCGCGCAAACGCTCAATAAACACAAAGGAAAATTTACCCGGCAGGATTTGCACTTGCTCGAAGCGATGACCAGCCAGGGAACGCTCGCGCTGCAAAGCGCCCAGTTTATTGAGCGCATGAAGGCGCGCCACAAGCAGGAGATGGAGTTTATCGATGTCGTTTCCGAGGTTACCGCCGACATCAAGCTCAGCTCACTATTGCAGCGGGTGATGGGCGAGGCGACACGTATGCTCAATGCCGAGCGTTCCACGCTGTTTCTTAACGACGAAAAAACCAATCAATTGTGGTCGGAGGTCGGCCAAGGCCTAGAGTCGATGCAAATCCGTTTGCCTAACCATCTCGGTATAGCGGGCGCGGTTTTCACTTCGGGAAAGTCCATCAATATCCCTTACGCCTACGCCGACCTGCGCTTCAATCCGGCATTCGACAAAAAAACCGGCTTCTTCACGCGTTCGATTCTGTGTGTGCCGATTGTCAATAAGCACGGAAAAACCATCGGCGTGACCCAGGTGCTGAACCGGCGCGGTGGCCCTTTTACCAGCGACGACGAATCGCGGCTGCGCGCTTTTACCGCGCAGATTTCCATCGCGCTGGAAAACGCCAAGCTGTTCGCCGATGTGCAAGCGATGAAAAATTACAACGATGCCATGCTGGAATCGATGTCGAATGGCTTGATCACGCTCGATGAGAACGAGTGCATCGCCACCTGCAATGCGGCCGGGTTGCGCATTCTCAAGGCGCATGCGGATGAAGTGCTGCGTAAACCTGTGGCTGAATTTTTTGCGGGCGATAATGCCTGGGTGCTGGAAAAACTCAAGCTGGTGGCCGAAAGCGGGCAGCAGCAAACCTCCATGGATGCTCCGCTGCAAGTGGCGGGTGAGACATCATCGGTCAACTTCACCGTGCAGCCGCTGCTCAACGTTGACCACAAGCGCATCGGCTCGATGTTCGTGATTGAGGACATCAGCAGCGAGAAGCGCATCAAGTCCACCATGTCGCGTTACATGGATCCCGGTATCGCTGACCGGATGCTGGCAGCCGGTGCGGAATTGTTAGGCGGGCAGAACGTGGAAGCAACGGTGCTGTTTTCCGACATCCGTGGATTTACCACGCTGACCGAGCAGCTTGGCGCGCAGGGCACGGTGTCGCTACTCAATGAATATTTTACGTTGATGGTGGACTGCATCCAACACGAAGAAGGGATGCTCGACAAGTTTATCGGCGATGCCATCATGGCGGCGTTCGGCATCCCCGTGCGCCATGAGGACGATGCCGACCGTGCAGTGCGCGCAGCTGTCGCCATGATGGAAACGCTGAATAAATGGAACCAGCAGCGTCAATCAGAAGGCAAGCTACCGGTTAATATCGGCATCGGGCTGAATACGGACTCTGTGGTTTCCGGCAATATCGGTTCGAACAAGCGTATGGACTTCACTATCATCGGCGACGGTGTCAATCTGGCCGCGCGATTGGAATCTGCCTGCAAACAATATGGTGCAAAAATTCTTATAAGCGAATTCACCATGAGCAAGCTGCAAGGTACTTACCGACATCGTGAAGTCGATTTGGTCGTGGTCAAGGGCAAGACCCAGCCGGTAGCGATCTATGAAATTTTGGCTTTCCACACCAAGGAGAGTTTTCCGGGGATGGGCCAGTTGCTGGGACTGTTCAAGGATGGCTTAGGCGCTTATCGCGCCCGCAAGTGGGATGCAGCGATCAGGGTGTTCGGCGAGTGCCTGGCCATCAACCCCAACGACAAACCCAGCCAGATATACATCGAGCGCGCCGAACATCTCAAAGCCAACCCTCCACCGGATGATTGGGCGGGAGTATGGGTAATGGAATCGAAGTGAGCTGGGAGCTGTTGGCGTGTGTTTAAATTCCAAAATATACCCCTATTTGATGGGCGCGCAGATAAAATGATCCAGCAGTAACGTGAAATAACATAGATTAACTTTGAAAAAAGTCACCGCTCCCACAGAGCGTGCAACTGTTTAATTGTTGAATAATTGTAACTACTCAGGTCTCTCAAAGTAGCTTCGAATAATACCGCTATTCCTGACTTAAAGACACGTCAGCATTTGCCGATATTATTGGGTATGGAGCACCAGCCCGATATTGACCGACTCAGCGTTACCGAGAAAGATGATCTGATTCGTGTGCTGTTCGCGCAAGTCACTGAGCTGACCGCCAAGATAGCAGAACTCGAAGGTCGCCTAGCACTGAACAGTCACTCCCAAGCAAGATAAAATCATCCAACGTCTGGATCAGGCAATGTCTACTTTTGGCACGCTGCTTGATTCCTTGTTGAACTAGCCATTCGACTAGGCCACCAAAAAACAATGCCCAAGTCACCGGTTATCCCTCCGGGGGAGGTGTGGGGAGAAGGGATGGGCGTGGCGAGCTTATTACCCAAGGTGGCACTCGCCATGCCCGTTAGGGGAAATCTCACCCGATAAGAGCGGTGGCCGAGATTCAAATTCCAAGCCATGATACAATTCAACCGAGCAGCGAAAGGGTGGAGGTTTAAGGTCGGCAACATTAGGTCTTGTTGCCAGAAATAATCGAATTTAACCGTTATGTTGTAGGTTGGTTCGGATT
>CAIZNF010000604.1 GCA_903934275.1 uncultured Nitrosomonadales bacterium | reverse complement strand
GTAAGTGTCGAAACCTTAGACGACGTGAGCTTCGACCATGGCGGTGATCCAATTGCCGTGCTTCAAACCAAGCATTCTATTAACTCCACATCAGGGCTTGGTGACCTAAGTCCTGAATTATGGAAGACACTGCGGGTCTGGATGACAGGACTATCGACGGGCGAGGTTCCACAGACTGCCGCGAAATTTCTGATTTCGACAGCAGCAACAACAGCAGGCACAGCTTGCGCTCTTCTAGGATTGGATCCCGATTCGCGCGATGTTTCTACGGCAAGCGCAAGGCTTGTGCATGCAGCGACCACATCGACAAACACTGACTTGAAAGACATATTTATCGCGTTCCTAGCACTACAGACTGTTGATCGAGAGCGCCTTCTGAGTCGTGTGTATGTCGTTGCAAACCAACCCAACGCGGACGCTATAAATTCACAGTTGCGAGCTGATCTTTACCATGTTTCACTGCACCACCAAGAACTCGCTGTTCAAATGCTCGAAGGATGGTGGTTCAGGCGTATCGTACAGGAGCTGGTACATGTCGGAAATGGAATTTCGAGAGCAGAGATTGATGCTGAGATTTCCGATATTCAGGAGTCACTGAAGCGGGATGCACTTCCAATAGATGGCGAAATCGACAGCCTGATGATTGCACTGGAGCAACTGCCTGAGTTTTCAAATCGACCTTTTTACCGGCAAGTTGAGCTGGTGGGTGCCGGGCCAACACGAATTCGCAACGCTATTACCAGTTACCTTCAGGCCTTTCGACAGAGATCTGCTTGGACGCGAGATGAGTTGCTATTTGATGCCGATTTGAGGCAATACGATCAACGTCTAATGACCGAGTGGGAGTTACTTCGTGCACAGGTTTGTGATGAGCTAGGTCCAGAACCTGGCGAAGAGGAAATGGCCAAGGCAGGGCGCGCCATATTGAAATGGGCAGAGGATGCGCCTATTCAGATTCGGGCTGGCGTAAACGTGCCATGGGTTTGCCGTGGATCGCTCCATATGTTGGCAGATGATCGAAAAGTAGGATGGCATCCTGACTTCGAGGCTCGTTTGTACGCTATTTTTGATGTGGCTCCGACCAGTGAGGAAAGTCAGCCATGATTGCATGGCACGATAGGACTATCGAAGAGCGGAATCTATTGAACCCCGCTTTTTGTGCCATTGTGCTCTGGCACTTGGCAAGAGGATTTCAAACTGAGGGGGCAGAAACAAGTGAGGAGGAATCTGGATTTCCCATCCAGTTCGCCTTTATTGGCACAAGCTTTGTACTGCGCGGGCAAACCAGAAACCAGCTCCCGCGTACCGTCGCGACCTCCCTTACAGCGTGGATTCACGACCACCCAATGGAACGTTCCGCTGTCGCCAAGGGTGTTGTCGTGCTACGTCCCTATATTCGCGAGGCATTGATATTCGGGGCTCAACATGGGGCGATATCGCTTGCTGGAATGTCTTTATCAGCAAGCGAAAGTTTTTCAAGGCAGATTTCTAACTACCTTCGCCAATCGAGCGTTGAGGTAAGGGACTGCGCACGGCAGGCACAATTTGTTGGACGCTGGCTACGGAGAGGTGGTACGACACCTACTATCATGGCGTTATTGGGAGTACAAGCATGATTCAAATACGGGCAATTGTTGCATACAGCCACGACGGCAGATCGCGCACTTTGAATATTGAACCAGGGCGGGCAAATATCATCTCCGGTGATTCGAGAACGGGTAAGTCGGCAGTGCTAGATATCGTGAATTATTGCTTCGGATCTAAAGAATGCAATGTTCCAGAGGGCATCGTAAGGCGCAATGTATCTTGGTTCGGATTGCTACTTCAAACTAAAAAGGGGCAGGCGTTCGTTGCACGTCAGGTACCCCTTGGTGATGCACGGTCAAGCGAGGCTGTGTATTTCAAGACCGATATTGAGGTCGAATTGCCTTCTGTAGATCAGTTATATTCGACAACCAATCGGGACGGGCTTCGGCTTCTACTGGCATCATGGAGCGGTATCTCAGATTACTTGCACGAACCGCCTACTGGGCAGACACGTATTCCATTGGCAGCAACAATTCGCCACGCAGTGGCCTTGTGTTTTCAGTCCCAAAATGAGATTGCACAGCGCCGACACCTTTTTCATGGCACAGCAGACCGTGATGTCGCCCAGGCCATGAAAGATACTTTGCCCTACTTTCTAGGTGCCGTCTCTGATGATTACGTAAGGAAGCAACAAGAGCTAAAACGAGTCACTGGCGAAATCCGCCTGATTGAGCGCCGCCTTGCAGAAGCTTCTGCAATTCGAGGTGAGGGTGTGGGCCGTGCAGACACATTACTTGCAGAGGCTAAGGCTGCGGGTCTAACCGAACTCAGCGACGATTCATCTTGGCAGCAAAAAATTGAAACGCTTCAGACCATTCAAGCCTCACCAGTTCCTAGTGCGATGGTATACGGTAAAGATGAAGAGGAGTTCCATCGCTTGTCCTCTGAAAGAAACGAACTAGTACAACAGCAGCAAAACTTGCTCTCGACCCTTGAAAGGGCCAAGGCCTTCGAAGGCAACTCACGTGGATTCTCCTCGGAGGCTCACGAACACTCGGCACGGTTGCGCGCGGTAACATTATTCGAGCACGAGGTTCCAGGCCATTCCTGTCCACTTTGCTTGCAACAACTGCCGACAGATTCTGAAGCGCCGTCGATTGGTGATCTACGCTCAGCACAGGAGTATATCGGCGAGCGGAGCGGTGCCATTGACTCTGCAACTCCGCGAATTGAATTTGCAATCCAAGACGTTGAAGGTAGGTTGGCGGAGTTGAGGGAACGACTTGAGGCAAACCGACAACGTTTGGTCGCAGTGAAGCGTTCTAGTCAGCGTCTGCAACTGGCGTCGGATACAGAGGCTAGACGCGCGATGGTCTTGGGCCGCATTAGCTTGTACGTCGAGAATATCCCAGAGATGCCGGATCTGGCAGAACAACAGCGACTATTATCAGATTTAAAACGGCAGGAGTCCGAGCTTGAACAGGCTGTTGGCACTGACGTGATAAAGCAAAAAATGGACTCATGCTTGTCGAATGTAAATCGATATTTGTCCGAGTACGCCCAGAAGATTGAATTGGAGTATTCGGATAGCCCATTGCGACTTGATTCGAGAGCCTTAACCATAGTGGCCGATACAGCTGATCGTCCTGTTCCAATGTGGGACATGGGCAGTGGTGAAAACCACGTTGGCTATCACATCGTTGCTCATCTTGCCTTGCATACTTGGTTCGCCTTGCGCGAGCGACCCGTCCCCGCATTCTTGATACTTGACCAGTTATCCCAAGCC
>CAIZNF010000603.1 GCA_903934275.1 uncultured Nitrosomonadales bacterium | reverse complement strand
GAACGAAACACGGCTTTGCACGATTGAGCAGATTGAGCAATTTCTCAACGCCTGCACTCAGGTAAAGTTCTCAAAGTCTAGAGACGACAGCGAACGCTATAATCACATCAGCCGTGCGCTCAAACGCTTCGGCTACCCCAGGCGCAAATAATGCCACTTTCAGTATTGCAGAGGTTTTATAGAGGCACCCTTTAACTCTGTTCCCAAGGCAACCCCGCTGCCCGCCATCCGCCGACTGTGTTGCGGTGTTCGTCGGCATCCATGTCACCCTCGAAGCCCTCCAGCACGTTGTAGCAGTCGCTATAGCCGGCTTGTGTGGCGGTGGTTGCCGCATTGTGCGAACGCACTCCGCTACGGCACATGAATAGCACTAACGCCTCCTTGTCCACTTGCTGTTCGAGTTGTGCGAGGAAATTCGGGTTGGGCTTCATGCCCGGATAAGTAGCCCATTCTATTTCTGCGGCATCGGGCACGCGCCCTACCCACTCCAGCTCGGCGCGGCTGCGCACATCCAGCAACCTGGCTCCGGGTGCGGATTGCAGGATTTCATAAGCCTCGTCAGGGCAGAGCGCTCCCTTGTAGGGCAAGTTCATTTCTTTGGCGCGTTGTTGCGCGGCTTGCAGAATGGCAGTAATTTTCCCCATATTGGCTCCTTCTTTTGAATGTTGAGGGTGCGGCGGATGTAGAATTGACCCCGCACCACCACCGCATACTAGCGCAACCGACATGAAAAATCACGCCCATCCGCAGCAACCCCGAGCAGATATCGGCGCTTTTGAGCCGGCCAACCCGGAACGTTTTGCCGCCGCGCAAAAAAGCACTTGGGTGAGTATTTGCATTAATTTGCTGTTGACGTTTTTTCAGGTGGTGGGTGGATTTTTTGCACACTCGCAAGCCTTGATGGCCGATGGTTTGCATTCTTTGTCTGACTTGCTTTCGGACGTGTTGGTGCTGTATGCGAACCGCCACGGCAACCGCCATGCCGATGCCAATCACCCTTATGGTCATGCGCGGGTGGAGACCGCAGCAACACTTATTTTGGGGGCTTTTCTTGCTGCTCTCGGTGTTGGTTTGCTGGTGGCTGCCGCTATGCGTTTGCAGCATCCGGAGGCGATGCGGGCAGTCAATCCGCTGGCGCTGGCCATTGCGGTTACCGCATTGATCGCCAAGGAAGGCATGTTCCGCTATATGCTGGCGGTAGCCAAGCGGGTTCGCTCGCAAATGCTGGTGGCCAACGCATGGCATGCGCGTTCGGATGCGGCATCTTCATTGGTGGTCATCGTCGGGATTGTCGGCAACCTGCTGGGTTATACTTTTTTCGATTTACTCGCCGCAGCAGTGGTGGGCGTGATGATCGCGCATATGGGCGGCAAGCTGGCTTTGGAGGCGATGTCAGAACTTATCGATACCGGGCTGGACGAAGAAGAAGTCGAGGCAATTCGGCAGACTTTGCTCAATACCCACGGCGTGAGGGGGTTGCATGAGTTGCGCACGCGCAAGATGGCCGACAATGCGCTGGTTGATGCGCACATCATGGTTGATCCCAAAATCAGCGTTTCGGAAGGGCACTATATCGCCGAGTCGGCGCGTCACGCCGTACTCAAAAAACACCATGTGATGGATGTGATGGTGCATATCGACCCGGAAGATGATATGCGAGCCAAGCCGAATGCGCATCTGCCCAGTCGCCCCGTTTTGATGGAGCGGCTTGCCGAGCGATTGGGGGATGCGGCTGTGGCGGATAATCGCGTGGTGTATCACTATTTGGATGGCAAAGTGGACGTTGAGATATATTTGTCTGCAGGCCAAGCACAAGAAAAACAAGCGGACGAATTGCAGGCGCGTTGTAACGGGATAGCGAATGATGACAAGTTATTTCGCGCCATTCATATCCACCGCAATCACG
>CAIZNF010000602.1 GCA_903934275.1 uncultured Nitrosomonadales bacterium | reverse complement strand
GGCGCGCAACGCCGCAATGGCCGGTTTCAGCCCTTCCATGACAAAGCGCTTCCGATCTTCGGCGAACTTGCTCACCAAAATTTTATCTTCGGCGGTCAAGTGCGGATTGGCGACATAGACTTCCCAAATTTTGCCGATTTCCGCGATGTTTTTCTCCACATCCTCTGTGTTTTTATTGATGACCTCCGGTGTGGGTGTCACCAGAGAAACGGCGATCCGCAGCCGGTTAGTCAGCAATAATTTTTGAATTTCTGCAATCTGGCTAGAGGGGACTAAACCATCATCGTAAACCTGGCCCAGCGCGTCCTTTGATTTGCTCATACCCATCAGCCCGCTGCCACCGACAACGAGCAACACTGCGGTCATGGCCAACAGCACGATTATCATACGCAGCTTGATTGAGGCATTTTTCAGCAGATTCAAGCTGCCCAGCAAACTGGATTTGACCACCTTTCCATCCTTGATGCGCATCCCGCCCGCGTGTCCCTCACGGAACATCATGTAAGCCGATTTGGCGGCGTTAATTTGCTCTTGGCTGGGTTTGCTGCGCACCGACATGTAGCCGGTACACTGCCCGTTTTCGTAAATCGGTGTGGCGTTCGCCAGCACCCAATAAAAATCACCATTTTTGCAACGGTTCTTGACCATCCCGGTCCACGGGCGGTTGTCCTTAAGCGATGTCCACAAATCGGCAAACGCCTCCACCGGCATATCGGGGTGGCGCACGATGTTGTGTGATTTGCCGATCAACTCGGACTCGGCAAAACCGCTGATGCGCACAAAGTCTTCGTTGATGTAGGTAAGAACCCCCTTGAGATCGGTCTTGGAAACAACGGAATCAGTTTCCTTGAGCACGTACTCGACAGTGGTTACCGGTTGATTATTTTTCATCGCTTCCTCCTGTGGTGATTGTTACTTTGGTTCAATAAAACTCGGATTCGGTATGAGTAAGTGTCGATGTCGTCACATACTGAATGTGATTGTAAAATTTACAGTATTTGCAAAAATGGGTTCATGATTGTCAGGTTTCCATCAATGATCTGACCATGCTGCATATCTTCGCTGTACAGCGTGGTACATTTTGCATCAAGGGCAGCAGCCACAATTAGACTATCCCAATAGCTGAAGGAATACAGTCCGCGCAAACGGGATGCAAGAAGAAATTGCGCTTCGCTACTTCCCTGCACAATGCAATCTTGATACCAGCCACTAATCAACCTCTGGATGGCATCTTCTGGCATCCTCGCTTTTTTTATCAGGTTGTGTGTTGCCTCGCGAATAACCTGCGTGCTAACAACCGGATGCTTAATCCCGTCAAGAAATTTCGCCGCTATTTTATGACGTGCATCGTCTTCGGAAGCCTGAATAAGGGAGTAGAGCCAAATATTGGTATCTACAAACACATTAACGGGCATTGGCTTCGTCCCTGCGCATAGGTGAAAAATTACTCACCGTCAAAGGTTGTTTGCGTAGCTGAGTTAACGCGGATTTAGATTTTTCGCTTTGTATTAACGCATTTTGCGTGGCGCGACTCGCCAAAAATTCGACGAAATCGAATACCTCAAACTGTTTGTCTGTGGGTAAGTTTTGCAGTTTTTCGATCAATTCTGAGTAGCCCATTTCGCATATCTCACTTTGCACAATATCAGTTCACGGTATACCCAAGAGTGCGTAGGTACTAAATCGAAAAACCTGATTCTCTTTGGTGGCGCACAGCAACGATGACAACAATTTGCCCATCGTAGTGGTACAAAGCGATATAGCCACCATCGCCAAAACCAATTGGCAACTCCCGATATTCCGGATCCAACACTTCTGATGGTTTGCCTATCTGCGGATACAGGGCAAGCACCTAGACCGCTTTAATAATAACCAGCGCAGTGCGTTTTGTCGCTACAGAATTCTTGGGGCGCAAAAACTCGCGTAGCCGCTCCAAATCACGCAGTGCGGTTGTTGAAAAAATTACCTGTGGCATACGGGCGGGGCTTTTTCATTCTCCTCACCCCAAGTCTCCAACCACGAAATAACTTCGTCTCCCGTAACATGCAGCCCAGTCTCTTGATACTCGTTCCACGCACTGATGCCATCCTGCCGAAATGCCTCACGCTTTTCTTCCCGCTCGACATACTCGCAAATCGCTTCAATCATCAAACCGCTTGCCGGTCGCTGGCGCACTTCAGCCAAACGCTTAACGCGATCCTTGATGGACTGATCGATTTTGATCGTAGTCGAACAAACTGCGGCAGTGCTCATAATCTTTTCCTGGTTCAAACTAAAACAAAGGCGATGCGTAGGTTGGGCAAAACGCAGTGTGCCCAACATTCATTTCCGGCATAGTTTGTTGGGCACGCTACGCTTTGCCCAACCTACGATACTTCGTCGTTCTCATGTTCCGAGTGGGGCGATGAAAACAGCACCCCCTCCCCGACCCTCCCCCGGAGGGAGAGGGAGCTGTATTCCCTCTACCTTTGGGGAAGGGGCTGGCCTCCCTCTGATACAACCTCTAGCCATTCGACTAGGTCATCAAAAAACGATGTCCAAGTCGCTGGTTATCCCTCCGGTGGAGGGATTGAGGGAGGGGGTAAGCCGTTCAATCAAAACTCTGCCCACTCCCCATCATCAGCCGGTTTGCTTGCCGGTTTTGCGGCAGCTTTGCTCGGCGCGGCTTTGGCGACCGCAGCTCCTTTACGTGCCGGTGTTGCATGGCGTGCAACGGTCGGATGTTGTGCGCCTGTTGGTTCGCGGCGTGCTACTGCAACACCACCCGACTTGTTGTCCATCTTGAACGTGCCCACCGATACCGACAGGTTCTGCGCCTGCTCTTCCAACGATTCGGCTGCGGCTGCGGCTTCTTCGACCAGTGCGGCATTTTGCTGGGTCACTTCGTCCATCTGGGTGATGGCGGTGTTGACTTGCTCGATACCCTGGCTCTGTTCTTGAGACGCGGCAGTGATCTCGCTCATGATGTCGGTCACGCGTTTGATCGCGGTTACGATTTCTTCCATGGTCTGTCCGGCTTGGGCGACCAGCTTGCTGCCGCCTTCGACTTTATCCACCGAGTCGCCGATCAGGGTTTTGATTTCTTTCGCCGCTGCGGCGGAGCGTTGTGCGAGGTTGCGCACTTCTCCGGCCACCACGGCAAAGCCCCGGCCCTGTTCGCCCGCTCTGGCCGCTTCAACCGCCGCATTCAGCGCAAGGATGTTGGTCTGGAACGCGATGCCGTCGATGACGCTGATGATGTCCACGATCTTGCGCGAGGATTCGTTGATCGAGTCCATCGTGACGACCACTTGCCCGACCACAGCCCCACCCTTGCCCGCCACATCCGAAGCTCCAATCGCAAGCTGGTTGGCCTGTTTGGCATTTTCGGCATTCTGCTTCACGGTCGAGGTGAGCTCTTCCATGCTGCTGGCGGTTTCCTCCAGGCTGCTGGCCTGTTCTTCGGTGCGTTGCGACAGGTCGCTGTTACCTGCGGCGATTTCTTTTGATGCGGTGTTAATGGTGTCGGTGGCATCCTTGATTTCGCCGACCAGTACCTTGAGGTTTTCTACCGTGCCGTTAACGCCCGCTTTCATTTCACCGAACGAGCCGGGGTATTCTTTGGTGATGGTTTCAGTCAGGTCTCCCTTGGCCAGCAGGTTGGCGACGCGCACCACGTCGGCGATGCCAGTTTCGGTGACGTTGGACAACTGGTTGAGCAGGTCGGACAGTTCTTTGGTGTAGCCCTGTTTGCCGGTCATGTCCATTTTGGTGCTGAATCTGCCGCGCACGGCCGCGTCTTCGACGATGTTCTTGATTTCGCCGACGACTTTGGTCAATGAATCCACGGTGCTGTTGACGGCATTTTTTGTTTGAGCAAACACGCCCGCGTATTCTGCTGTGATCTTCTGACTCAGATCGCCATTCGCCAAAGCAGTTGCGACGCGCGATACGTCGTTCAGGCCGGTTTCGGAGACGTTGGACAGACTGTTGAGCAGGTCGGATAGTTCTTTGGTGTAGCCCGCCTTACCGGTCAGATTTATCTTGACGCTGAAGTCGCCGCGTATCGCTGCCGCTTCGACGATGTTTTTGATCTCGG
>CAIZNF010000601.1 GCA_903934275.1 uncultured Nitrosomonadales bacterium | reverse complement strand
TTTGGCAACTTTTCCGGCCTCGGCCATGTGCTGTGTAATATCCACTTCACCGGACGATAGAATCATTGTTTTCCAAGTTGAGAGAGGTCTATTTCCACCTTCTTTTTGCATCCTGACCTTGCCTTGGCCATTTGCGATCAAATATGCTGCTTGTCCGCACTCCTTAGCATCAGACTGACCCAAATCATCAAGCATCAGCGTTGAGTGGTTACGTGAAAGACACAGCGCTTCTAATCCGTTGGCTGTGGTACGCCACTTCTTGGCAAAACGATCAGGATGTCCCCATACGCTGGCAGCAGGATCAATCAACGTGCTAGTTTTTCCTTTAGACGTTTCTCCTGTGAACTGAAATCCACCGCCTGACTCATTAGCCATCTCCACTAACGCACCCGCAAATGCAGTGGATATAGCGAACACAATGCGAGTGTTGCCAACTGCACGGGCTGCCACCTCTCGTTGCCAATCAGCCAATGTGCCTGCACTGGAAAAATCTCCATTCGTCACGCCTTGGTAAATCACGCTCTCGCCTTCTTGCTTACCGTACACCTGATTGCTTAATACATAACGGGCGCCGTGCCAGCCAGTTTTAGTCACACAACGAACACGATCATTCGATTGCGGTTGATAGCCAAGCACATAATCAACCAGCTTTTGTCTAGCCTTGCCATTGGTGACAATGGTCAAGCCGTTGCGCACTAACTCGCGCCTGAATTCAGCGGTATCCGTCGCCGCCAGCATTTCTACAGGACACGCCCAGTTATGTGAGTGACCATCGTTATCCAGCCATGACAAAAGCCTGCCCCAATTGCTTTGGTCCGTATCTCTGGTTTCTGCCACCACGATCAACGGTGAACAAAGCAAGGTGGGATGCTTAGGCACATCGTCATCGCCAAACGGCTCTTGCCAATAAACTCCGTTCTTAAAACCCTTGCGATATTCGATGACAGCAAACTCAGAATCCATAAATAGCTCACGCACCTGAGTACGTTTTTTTGAGGTAACAGCATCGTCATTCTGCTTATCGTCATTGCTTTGGGATATGTTCTCAACCATCAATGCTTGCTGGCTCGGTGTACGGCCAAATAGTAAGCTTTCGTCATGCTGCTTTTTTTCTTGTGCAACAAATGTTTGAATATTGTCTGCGGTAAACCCTTCCTGCTCCGCATCTGCTGCATCCCAACCTACTGGCAATGCTTCACGCATAATGCCCAATTCGGTACCCATCTGAAGAAACCATTCAGGCCGAATTGCATGTGTCACCGTTGCTCCAGCTTCGGTTGCTAACTGCTCAACGGCAGCGATATAACTCGCACCAGGTGCATCAAAGTCGCCCCATAAAAGCACTGTGCGGCCAGCCAATGATGACCAATCAGATTTATCAGGCGACTTCGCACCATTCATACTAGTTACAGCAACCTTGTCGGGAAACAACCGTGTTGCAGCTTCAGCTGCCTTCTCACCTTCACACACGATAACTTCAGCATCTAGACTGGCAGCAAGGCGATCAAGCCC
>CAIZNF010000600.1 GCA_903934275.1 uncultured Nitrosomonadales bacterium | reverse complement strand
AATCACCCGCTGTTACGTTAAACTGCCACATTGATTTGATTGGTAGTGGAAGCGAAGAGGACAATAATATTTACCTGAAATATTATGCCGGTGAAGATGGTCGAACACTTTGGGTTAAAGAGTTTTTGGACGAACCGATGCCCAACCAAGAGCTGCTTCCATTTAATCGTGACCGTCAACTACCGAAACCAAGTTCAGAAGAAAAGTTTGGTGCGCATTAGTTTTTATGGCAGATTTTTTGGATCAAGTCCATTTTACCCCTCCCTGTTAAGGGAGGGGTATTTCAGTTTTTTACGAGACGTGGTTGCACTGTGAAGCCGGGGTGCGGGTGTCCATGTTGCGTCCGCGATTGATGTGGTCGTCTATTTCACCGGCGCATCCTGCCATGCGACCGAACAGGAATGCGGTGAAGGCGGCCATTTCCAGTGAGCTTTCGCTGAATTCGCCCTTGCGGTAGCGCGACCACAAGAGTTTCAGCAGCATCGCGGCAATGATGGCATCGATGTTGACGCAGAACACGTTGCTGGTTACGCCGTTGTCGTACAGGGCTTGTACCAGTGTGCGGTAGAAATCGTGGAACACATTCTTTTCGCCGCGCTCTTCGAACAGTTCCGCGATGTAAACTTCGCGCGGGTCATGATTGACTGGATGGCCTTTGAATACTGGGTGGTTGACACCGGGTATGTTGCGCACCGGTATACCGAGTGCCTTGCCGGTCTTCTTTTCCTTGTTGAATTCCACCGCAAATTCCGTCGCCATCGCCTTGAGGTCGAGGCCGTGATTGGCGACGCTGGCATCGGTCAGATTGGTTTTGCTGAAGCTCTCGATCAGGAACTGGATGCCCTCGTATCCATTGCCTCCATGCGCAAAGCCGGTGTGGGTGAGGAAGCCGATCATGCCTTTGTTGATCTGTACGCGCTCCGGCGATTCCGGGCCGTCGGCGGATACTGCGCCCTTGCAGCCTTGCGCAGAAATGGTGCCGACACCGTTGGAGATGATCAGACCCAGCATGACCTGGAGCGGGAACAGAGTCGCCGGGGTCGGGCGTTCGCCCAGCAGGGAGAGGTAAGCCAGTTCGGTGATGGTCCACGAACCCAAAATTTCTTCATTGTCGATGCCGCAGAACTTGCCTGACAGGTGGTGCTTGCCCTCGGTCGCCGCACCAATGATGACGGCGAACAGGTGGGCGTACCAAGGTAGGTTACGCACAGTCAGGCGCGAGATGCGCTTGCGAATCAGAGGTTCCCACGCGATGGTGGTGGTGAGCGCGGCGATCATCGCATCAGTGGTTACGTGGCCTTTCAGCGAGCGCAGGTAACGCACGAATACGGACTTGCCGCCGCGTTTGTCGAATGCCTTGAGCATGGCTTCGGCCTGCGCGTCTGGTGCTTTGCCCAACAGGGTCGCGAGTTGTCCGGATGTCGCAGTGGCAGGCGTGATCTCGGCCTGCTCGTCATCGCCCTTGGCTAGGCCAGAGTGGGCAAACAATTCAATCAGCGTGTCGGCAGCAGTACGCGCACCATCCACGCGTTTTGGGCCGAGCAACGCGACCGCTGCGCTGATTGCCGTGTTCGGGGCGTTGCCTGCCTCGCGCGCCGCATCGGCGGCAGCCAGCATGACTTCGCCATGCAGATTGACGCGTGCCGCCACCGCCAGGTTGAATAGGGCGTTGTCATTGGCATCGTTGAATTCACGCACCAGCGCCAGGCACAGGTTGGATTCCAGCGGCTGTTTGGCGGTGTCCATGATGGAGATGCCGTTGACCTTGGTGACCTGGGTCTTGGCATCCATCACCGAGCTTCCCGAGCAGTCTTTCATGGTCTGGCGCGGGAAGATGGCACCGACATTTTTGAGCAATTCGGCGATCTGCACGTCATAAGGCGGCATTGCCTTGACCACGGGAACGCTCAACGAGGGAGGGAGTTTCAGGCCCTGGTCGTCGCCGAACCACGGCTTCAGTTCCAGATTGCCTTCTGGCGGAAAGTCCTTCTCGATGTCGTTCAGTTTCATCACCGCAGTCAGCGCCTGCGGGATATGTGAAATGTTGGTGACCACTGCGCCTTTTTTCGAGCACACCGGATTCTCCGGTGTGAACAATTCGTTCACCCCGAACTTATCCATGAACCATTTTTCCTTGGCGCGCGCATCGTCGCCCGATCCGGCGATGGCACCAGCGTGGCCAACTGCCCGTGTCAGGTTCGCCTTCCAGCGGCCGACCACACAGGCCACCACTGGTTTTTCAAAAACGACATCTTGTTCGTAGTAACCGCCCGGTTCGGAGTACAACACCGCCGCCTTGGTGCGTGCGTCGTTGGCCAAGGCAAAGGCGAACTCGGGGGCGGCGTAATTGATGTAGATATCCTTGCCGCTGGAGATCAACGTCGTTGTCCCCCAGCCGCCGATCGACAAATAGTTGGCAATGGTGGTGGTGAAATTTCCGGAGTTGGAAAAGATCGCGACCGAGCCTTTGCGCAGAGTCTCCGCAGGGTTGTCGCCGCCCAACGCACCGCCGATGCGCACGTTGTTCCATGAATCCGCCACGCCCAGGCAGTTGCCGCCGAAAATATCCACGCCGCGTTGCTGTCCAAGCGCGCGTATTTCGCGGGAATCATGCACCGATATTTTCTCGGTCAGGATGATGACTTT
>CAIZNF010000599.1 GCA_903934275.1 uncultured Nitrosomonadales bacterium | reverse complement strand
TCTTTAACACCCATGTTGTAGTTACCACGACCATCAAAAGATTTGCCGGAGATACCACGAAAATCGCGGATACGCGGAATTGCGACAGAAACCAAACGATCCAAAAATTCATACATACGCTCTTTGCGCAACGTCACCTTGCAGCCGACCGGATAACCCTCGCGGATCTTAAACCCGGCTATGGATTTCTTGGACATCGTGACCACCGGCTTCTGCCCCGCAATTTTTTGCATATCGCCAACCGCAAACTCCATCACCTTCTTGTCAGCTACCGCCTCACCAACACCCATATTCAAGGTGATTTTTTCGATGCGCGGCACTTCCATAACGGACTTGTAGCTGAATTGCTTCATCAGGTCCTTGGTGACCTTATCTTTATAAAACTCATACAAACGAGCCATGCCCTATACCCCTTAAGCGTCAATCATTTCGCCGTTGGACTTGAACACGCGAACCTTGCGTTCATCTTCCAGCGTTTTAATACCGACCCGGTCACCCTTCTTGGTTGCCGCGTTGTAAATCGCCACATTCGAGATATGAATGGGCATTTCTTTTTCCACGATCCCGCCGGTAAGACCCTTCGCCGGATTAGGTTTCTGATGCTTCTTAACTTTATTGATGCCGCCCACCATCAGGTATTCACCCAGCACATGCAGCACATTGCCGCGACTGCCTTTGTCTTTACCTGTGATTACGATTACGTCATCGTTTTTCTTAATCTTGCGCATGATTTTCCTCGACTCGATCTGTCTCTGCTTACTTACAGCACTTCAGGTGCCAGCGAAACGATCTTCATAAATTTTTCGGTGCGCAATTCGCGTGTTACCGGCCCGAAGATGCGCGTGCCGATCGGCTCCAGCTTGGCATTCAACAACACCGCTGCATTACCATCGAATTTAACCAGAGAACCATCGGAACGGCGTACGCCTTTGGCAGTACGCACCACTACAGCGTTGTACACTTCGCCCTTTTTTACGCGGCCGCGCGGAGCAGCATCACGGATACTAACCTTGATGACATCACCGACAGAAGCGTAACGACGCCTGGAACCGCCCAATACCTTGATGCACATCACAGAGCGTGCGCCAGTATTGTCAGCCACATCCAAAACAGACTGCATTTGTATCATTATTTAATCTCCAACTTTTTCCGCTAGTGGCGGCCAGTTTTGGAACCCGTTTGGGTTAGGTCGCCGCGAGCGGCGGGTAAACTATCTTCATTCAACCGTCCCCGAAGGAAGCGGATTAAGGCAATTGCGGCAGAGATCACCAGCAACGAAGCCGCGCATTATATGCAAAATTTAAAAAGAAGCAAGCAAAAATTTTGCACCTTATCAACTCAAGGTAAAAGTTAACGAGAGTAGGCTCTCAAAAGGCTGTAGACAAGTCATGAGTTATGAAGTCGTATGTTATAAATGGGCGCATTTTAAGGGCTAAAAAGCGTTGCGACATATTGTCCACTTGCCTTCCCTTCCAAACTTTTTATATCGGGCAGGCAAAGATTTTTCATGCAGTTGCGCGATATTGAATGTTCGCCCATAAGGTGAATTTCATTTTCGAAATAACCAGATGCTCTTCTTCGCGCACTTCGTGGCTTAACTTGGGAATTTAGGATAATGGGTCATTTCAAACTCGATTGGATCAATGCAAGTTTATCTGCACGCTTCAGTTTTTTGACCTTCATCTCGCGCTTTGATGCAGTTGATCTGTCGGCGCAAGACTCTACAAACACCAGCTCCACCGGGATGCGTACCCGCGTGTATTTGGACGCAGTGCCAGCATTATGCGCCGCGAGGCGTTTTTTCAAATCGTTGGTGATGCCGCAGTACAAGGTGTCGTCGGCGCAGCGCAGTAGGTAGCAGTACCAGCCCATTGTCGCTCACATACCCCCACCCCCGCCCGCTTGCGGGAGGGGGTGCCGAGAGGGTGATGCTTTACGCAGTGCCCAGGTATAGGCCAGCATCAGCGCGATCAGCAGCAGCACCGCCGCATTACCCCAGCGCACATAAGGCGTGGTGCCTGCGTAACCTTGCGCCATGCCTTTGAGCACTGCTTGCTGATGTTGCGGCAATTGTTGCAACAGCTTGCCGTCCGCGCCGATGATAGAGGTCACGCCGGTGTTGGTGGCGCGCAGCATCATGCGTCCGCTTTCCAACGCGCGCAGTTGTGAAATCTGATTGTGCTGCGCCGCCGCGTAGGAGTGTCCGTACCACGCGTCGTTGGTAACGTTGATCAGCAGCGTCGCCCCTGGCAGGGTGCGGATGATTTCTTCGCCAAACACGTCTTCATAGCAAATATTCACCGCGACGCGCTGTCCGGCAACATCTAATGGAGCTTGCCGCTCGGCACCGCGCGCCAGATCACCCATCGGGATATTGAGTACGCCGTTGATGAACCAGCCGAGTAGCGGGCGTAGCGGAATAAATTCGCCGAACGGCACCAGATGCTGTTTGCGGTAGCGTTGTTCGTCTGCCGTGCCAAGTGTAAACACGCTGTTGTAGTAGCTGCCGTTGTTGCGCTCGAATGAGCCGATCAGTATATCGCCGCCACTTTTTATGGCGTGGCCGCGCAGCTGCTCGATCATTTGTTGCGGCACTTCGTGGCGCAGCAGCGGCAACGCGGTTTCCGGTAACACGGTGAGTCGGGCAGGATTTTGCAGAGCCAAGCTGAGGTAGGCTTCCAGCGTGCCTACCAGCGCGTTTTCATTGAATTTGATGTCCTGTGCGATGTTACCTTGCATCAATGCCACGCTGAACGGATCGCCGTGCGGCTGTGTCCATGCGGCGCAGCGCAGCAGCGCGCCAAGTCCCCAGAGCAGTATTAGTGCGACGATTGCTGTTATAAAATTACGACTGATATGCTTTGCCCCCCCCCCCCTCCGTTCGTGGTGAGCCTGTCGAACCACAAGACCTTTCGGCAAGGCAAACGGGCTTCAAACTGCTAAATAGTTTATTCGATAGAGTCGCCAGCAAACCTGCGCTCACCGCCGCGATCAGCGATACGCCGTATACGCCGAACAACGGCGCGTAACCAGCCAGCGGACTGTCGCTATGCGCATAGCCAAACGTGAGCCACGGGAAGCCGGTGAAGATCGTGCCGCGCAGCCATTCGACCAACACCCATGCCCCCGGCATGACCAATATGGGCCGTATCACCAGCCCCGCGCGCATCCCGTTTGCCACCGGAAAACACGCTTGCGCATAACCTGCCAATGCCGGAAACAGGGCAAAAAATGCGGCAAACAGCAGTGTAGAGAGTAGCGCCAGCAGCAGCGGCATACCGCCGTAATCGTGCAGCGCGATATATATCCAGCCAATACCCGCTACGAACAATCCCAAGCCGAAGGAAAAGCCCATCCATGCGGCCTCAAGCCGGTCGCTAGCGCGGCTCCACAATACGAACAGAGAAACGAGTGCCAACACCGGGATGACGAATATCCCGAACGGTGCGAATCCGAACACGCACAGCAGACCTGCTGCAAATGCGCCGACAAGATATTTTTGAGTTTTATTCATCCAGCAGGCAGAAGTATTCAACGCGCGAAGAATAG
>CAIZNF010000598.1 GCA_903934275.1 uncultured Nitrosomonadales bacterium | reverse complement strand
GAATTATACCATTTTGCAATGGTAATTTGTTGGTTTTTTTGGCGTTTTTTATTCGAGGAAGTCAGACAGGCTGCTAGGTTTATTCCAATTTTATTTCAAAGGTCAAATAACACAGTAGGGTGCGAGAGGGACGCGATAAATATCGCCCCTACAATATTAAAAATGGAACTACAGCGGCACGGCGAACCCGAAATGTTGCTGGAACTGCGTTTTTAGTTCGGCACGGGACGGCGTATGGTTCTGTCCGCCCAAACTGGCAATCTTGAGTGTGCCTAGCAGCGAGGCCATGCGCCCGGTGGTCTCCCAATCCCAGCCTTGCTGGATGCCGTGCAGCAGGCCGGCACGATACGCGTCGCCGCAGCCAGTTGGATCGAGCAGCGCGGTGGGCTTGGCGCAGGGAATGATGATTTCCTTGCCGTCGGCATAGATGATTGAGCCTTCGCCGCCGCGCGTGATGATAAATGCGCGCTTGCCCTTGGCAAGCTCCTCTATTTTTCTTCCGGTCTTATCCTGCAATAGTTGCGCTTCGTAATCGTTCACCGTCACATAATCGGCTTGTTCGACAAAGCGCAGCAATTCATCGCCGCCGAACATCGGCATACCTTGCCCCGGATCGAACACCCAAGGAATCCCCGCCTCGTGAAATTCGCGCGCATGTTGCAACATGCCCTCGCGGCCATCTGGCGAGACGATGCCGATGCCGATGTCCTTTGCGTCACCGACATGATTTTGTTCGGAGAAGCTCATCGCGCCGGGATGGAAAGCGGTGATCTGGTTATCGTCCAGATCGGTAGTGATAAACGCCTGCCCGGTGAAGCTATCCGGCACATGGCGGATATGTTGCTGCGATAAACAAAGCTTATCCAGGCGCATGGCATAGGGGCCAAAATCGTCGCCCACTGTCGCCATAATCAGCGGATTGCCGCCGAGCAGCTTCAGGTTGTAGGCGATATTGCCCGCGCAACCGCCGTACTCGCGGCGCATCTCCGGGACCAGGAATGCCACATTCAAAATGTGAATTTTTTCAGGCAGGATATGCTTCTTGAATTGATCCTGAAACACCATGATGGTGTCGTAGGCCATCGAACCGCAAATCAAAGTGTGCATCGTAAAATTCCGATTGAATTAAAGACGTGAATTGTATCATTTGACAGGCGGTTATTTGCGGCCGCCACCCCGGTAAAACGGCAAGGAACTTCTAAAAATTCAGATCCCACCCAACTGCAAGACTCGCAACAAATTTTACTGCGTCGCATAACCAGCCACTTGGTTGCCGTTCTTTGGTAACTTGGTGGGCATTCAAATGGTGATTAAACTCTGCTCACCGTTCGCACTGAGCCAGGTAAGCATCCGTATACGTGTGGCAAGACGTATGCAGGAAACAGTATGTATTCTGAAAATGGAGAATTTCCACCACTTTGAAATTGCACCACGGGGAGGGGGTATTAGACTGCGCATTCAAAAACCGCTATGCTGTGCGCCTTCACGAAACGCGCCCGTAGCTCATTTGGATAGAGTATTGGTTTCCGAAGCCAAGGGTGGTGGGTTCGAATCCCGCCGGGCGCACCAGTTTACTGTTTCACCCCGTCTTACGCCGTACACGAAACCCGCTAACTTCCTTGTGATGGGCGGGTTTTTTGTTTTATGCTGTTCCGCTAAAGTCTTATCGCACTTCCCCCCTGTAAGGCAAACACGGACAGTAAAATTTCGCATCGCCTTACACCAAAATCAGCCAAACACCGATAGCGCCCTTCGAACGTAAAAAATATCATTCACGCGTTGGGTTTGCACGCTTCATTTTTTCGGGGATGACGGTGTAGTGGGTTTTGCACGCTTTTGTACTCGTCGCTAATATTTTATTCAGAGCGCGTTTAATAACGATTAAGCCATTATCCTAGAAAGAGCAGTTAGCCTCTCATATTTGTGCGTTAGCCCGTATGGCGTTTGGTTTTTGTGTATTTGATGCCACTCACCTTTTGGGTGATGCCGCTGTCGTAGGAGCCCGAT
>CAIZNF010000597.1 GCA_903934275.1 uncultured Nitrosomonadales bacterium | reverse complement strand
GCCAAGTGACGCGTTTCCTCAATTTCCTTGAGGATGAAGCGTTAGCGCGGGTTCGATTGGCTGTCAGCTTCGCCATTATGCAGGGTCTCTCCACACAGACAGCAAAATCCAAAGAGACAGGCGAACAAGCGTTCGAGGATTACGTCCAAAGAGTTCTTTTGCTCTTCAACTTGTACGGATCTCCTGAAACACCGCACTCCTGGCATCTGGAGCTTTCGCGTGACTACGGATTGGATGCAGACTTTTCAGCCTCAACTGAACTCGTCAAAGCGCTTTTCTACAACTGCCTGCCGGTTTGGGCTGAATGGAATACCCAACTTTTCGAGTCGCGGAGAATAGACCCGGCATCTCGCGGGGTATCGGTAGTTCGCGAAGTTAGCTACCGTTTTCGGGTCAATGGAAAAGATCCACGGAATGAATCGAAGCATGCTTTCGATTCCCGGCTAGAGCGACTGCAACAGGTGCTAGGGAGTGATGAAGGGGATGCTCCGCAAAGTCAGTATCGCGTGCGTCGCAGCATCATTGAAGTAGCATTCCTTTGGTTAATCCTTAACCCGAATATTGCCACTGAGAATATGCAGGCTGAGGCAGAAGCATTGGCCATTCGCCTCAAGATTCAGGGCAAGGCTGGCATGCTTCAACTTCTTACCGACTTGTCGTCATGGAGCACCCGTGTTAAGGGGTTAAGCAAGACTCTTGTAGATTTGTTACGGACCAAATCTCGAAACATCATTGCTCATGCACAACGGGCGGTGGATGACCTGTATCTGGTCGTGCAACAAGGCGTGGTGGATTGGGCTGCCATTGAGCGCTCTCGGGGAAAAGTCAGAGATCCGCTCATCAAACCTAATGATGGACAGGCCGAAACTGTCGAATGGTTTAATCACGTCAAGGTTGCCAAGAAACCAAATGACGTCATCGACCCGCTGTTTTCCGTTCGAGTACGCACAGTCCTGCACGAGCGAACACTGACATGCCGCGATGATGATGTGAGGACAATCCAAACGGCGAGGGAGATACCCAAGGAACTGCTCAACATAACCTGGCGCCCGATCCGAGTGAGCCTGTCCGAGGAAAAGCATAAGGCGCGTCCAAGAAGTGAAGTTGAATCCCATTGGCTCATGGGCGGTGGCGTTGATATTTGGTACGAGCCCGAGCTTCTAAAACAAAGGGACAATGCGAAAGGTTCTGAAGAGGACCGGCGCCAGTACCGAGCCGCGACGACTTCTGCCATGACAGTCCTGGTGTACTGCGTCCTACAGGTGTTAGCCGAACGCGTTTCTAAGGAGCGAGAACAACGGGTCGCCACCGTAATGTTGCGCTTCCAGACGCAAGGAAAAGAAGCTGCTGGTTCGGAAGGAGATCCGCTGATCTATGCGGCAGCTCAAGCTATTGAATCCGCGCTGATGCGAGAGGTTCCGGTACGTATGCAAGGTTTGGTCACCACTGGTAATCGTATCTACAAGGACAGAGGAACCGCTTTCGCCCTATCTAGTGCCTTCCCTTTGGTGTTGGGCACGAGCAGCAAACCCGCTGTCGAAAAAATTGCGGTCGTTGTTTATGCCACGCGCCCTTGCGACGACCATCCAGATATCAAGGATGCCGATGGATTCGTATTTCGAGCAAAGACCTATTTGGCTGAGGCTGTCGAGGCGCCGTTTCCAGGATATAGGTTGAGCTTCGAACGCATGCAGTCGCATGTTGTAGAGAACCGTGATGCCTTCCGGAGTCCTCAGCTTATAGTGGAAGAAGTATCCCGGCTTAGTGCCTTGGGCTATGAACACGTTATTCTGATTTCGAACCACTACGGCAATCGTCGAATCAATCGGTCTGCTCAACGCCACTCGCCCCATACGCAAACTACCTTTCTTGATGAGGTCGCCACGAACTTCCCAAATGTCAGCCTCTATATGTTGCGGCGCGACGTTTTTCCAGCAACCCGACTCCATACGCGGGCTCGTGCCGAATCCGCATTCGAGGCTATTCGTTTGTCAGATCACAACGATTTCGCAATCATGCAAGGAGAGGGGGTTGTAAAGCAGCTTATACCGGCTTTTACATTTGGAACCCTTGCTGTTGTCGGCAATGATGATGCAGCCCGGCCACAGTCTGGGTTTTGTACCTACTTCCTCGACACCGATTACCAAGTGCGAAATACCGAATGGCGGGAACGGGTTCGTTCAAACATCATGAGCATATCAGGGGTGCGGGAATGCCTATTGACTGCGCTTCGCGGCCTGCATTTTCTTGAGGCAGAAAAGCAACCTGAAGGTGGCCTATATAAGCCCGTGCTCGATCCGTTTGCTTGGGTTCAACCATCTAATACAGGAGCCGCTGGTGAGATACAGGTCTCACCGCCCAGCCGGCGCAAAGGCGATGTCTTGCTTTCTTTGCCAGCCTTACTCTCGCATGTCACTGACGCCCTTCATCGCGGGAGACGTTAATGCTGGACAAGCTTCAGCAGTATTCCCTTTGGGGCCAAGCTTTCGAGATAGCAGTAAAACGCGGCGTTCTGCTATCCCTCTTGGCAAGCGATGTTCGGAAGCCAGAAAAACTGGGGCTGGAGTCCTGGATGGAACTGGGAACTGCCGACGTGTATGGAGCAATGACGCGAGAACTCCAAGAAGTTGACCCCAACCTGAGAGCTCGCTCACGAGAAACAGTTAGACATCTGTTCCAACTGGGAATGGGTCTTGGTCAGACCGCAATGCGCGAGTACCTGCGCAACCTAAAACAGGGGGCAGACGAGTACACGATTCGGGCATTGTGGTGCCCTCTGCAACTTCCGCGCACGCATGGCGTGTTTGATCTAGAAACAAGTGAGTCACTGGCTCAGTTTTGGTCTACATTTGGACTCGAAGGAACCCCAGACCGAGCATTGACCAGTAAGGGCTTTCCTGCCCGTGCCGACTTCCTTCTATGGTTGGAGCCCAGTGACGATAAGCTGGATCGGGAATTTCTATGCTTGGAATTTTCGCTTAACGGTTTTCCGGAAAGCGCTGACTACAGCAAGCCGGCCGCTCACCTCGATGAACTGAAGCGGTATGCCTGGTTTGTAGACTCCCGCAGCGTATTTTCCCGTGTATGTGCCGAAGTTTCTGGTGAAGGTTTTGCGTTATCCCCTCACATTAAAGACCATCTACCGGCCTTCACTGGCCGCGACAAACCGCTCTATAAGCTTTGCCAAGCCGCATCATATATTCACACCAGCATGCGTTGGCTTGAAAGCAAAGGATTGGCCGGCCGGCCATTTAATACTCGCGCCCTCTCCATTACACAAAATGGTTTTGAGAGTTTGGCCGCCAAGTTCTTCAGAACCGGAAATCCCGACCCCCGAGGTATTTTGATGGAGTCATTGGGACGAGCCTATCGGG
>CAIZNF010000596.1 GCA_903934275.1 uncultured Nitrosomonadales bacterium | reverse complement strand
TGACCGGTGTCTCGCTTCTGCTGTACTTCGGCGGTGCAGCTACCGTAGGTTCCCTTAACCATCTGCGTATCGTGTTGCGCGATAAACTTGTGCGCTTTGCGATCTCGTGTAGCGACAACACATGCGTACAGAAGACTACTTTCGATCCCTATCAGATGAGTGCACCACGCTTATGCGGATGCTCCGGTCTCATCGTTGCAGTAACGTGCGTCGAAGCCGGTTAAATCCAGCTCGTGGTCTATCAGGTGGTTCATGGCGTGTTCAAAGGTGCCGGGCAGGAGTTGCTGTTGCAGGTCTACGGCGAGAAATCTCGGGCTGGTGTCGATGTGTTTGTAGCGCGCCATTTACTTCTCCAAAATATTAACCTCCAATTTGACCTTGATAATTATTTTGGTTCACGGCACGATGCGCGAATGAAGATACTTTTTCTACAGCTTCGTTAGGCAGATGGAAATAAAGAAGCTCGCTGGTTACGTCCTGTTGGCTCTTTCATGCCTTGCTTGGGCTGCGATTTTTGCTTTGCCCTTCTTCGAGATTTCAGTCGGTGAGGTGGCGGCGCTTACTACTGGGTTAATGGTTGCAGGTGAGGCAACCTTCTTTCTCGGAGTAGCTCTCTTGGGTAGAGAGGCATGGAGGAAAATCAAGGCTGTTTTCAAGAAAGGGCATTGATCATCTGTCACCAGCCACACCCATCTCCGAACGTGAACAAAGGGTGTGTCGCAGACGTGATTGAACACCTCAAGATCAACGGATTTATCTATTGACGCACTACGGTTTGGCTTTGCTCTTAACCGCTTTTTTTACCGCCACCTTCTTAGCAGCTGGCTTCACCGTCTTTTTAACAGCCGCTTTTTTGGCAACAGGTTTAGCTTCCTTCGGTTCGGCTTTGGCCTTCGGTGCGGCCTTCGCTTTGGTCGTCTTGGCCTTGGCTTTAGCAGCAGGCTTCTTCGTCGCCCTGCCCTTCCCCGTGTCGCCCTTCGCCGCCTTGGCGACGATCAGTTCCAGCGCTTCTTCCAGCGTGATCTCATCCGGCGATACACCCTTCGGCAGCGTGGCGTTGACCTTGCCGTGGCGTGCGTATGGGCCGTAGCGGCCGCTGCATATCTCGACGCTGGCCTTGTCGTCCGGGTGGTCGCCGAGGGTGCGCAATACCGTGTTGCCGTCCCTTGCCTGCGCCAGCAGTTCCACGGCGCGCTCCAAGCTGATGTCGAAGATGCTGTCGCTGCGCGGGATGGATTTGAATTTGCCGTCGTGGCCGATATAGGGGCCGAAACGTCCGATGTTGACGATGACTTTTTTGCCGGTTTCGGGATGTGCGCCGAGTTCGCGCGGCAACGACAGCAGCTTCAGCGCGGCGGCCAAATCGGCCTGTTCGAGAGGCATTTCCTTCGGCCAAGACACGCGCTTGGGCTTGATTTTCTCGCCTTTGACCGCTTCGCCGAGCTGCACGTAATGCCCGTACGGGCCGCGTAACAGCAGCACGGGTTGCTTGGCTTCGGGGTGTTCGCCCAGCTCGACTCTGGCCGAGGCATCGTCCTGCGATTCACCGTTCAGGCTGCGTTTGTATTTGCACTCGGGGTAGTCGGTGCAACTGATGAAGCTGCCGTATTTGCTGAGCTTTTTGGCGAGCGGTTTGCCGCACTCCGGGCAGGCTTCGTCGAGCAATTCCACCGGGCGGTCGATGCTGGCTTTTTCCTTGATGAGTACGGAAAAACCTTTCCAGAATTCATCCAGCACGCCGATCCAGTCGCGCTTGCCTTCGGAGACTTCGTCCAGCTCGTCTTCAAGGTGGGCGGTGAAACCGTAATCCACATAGCGTGTGAAATGGTCGGTGAGGAAGCGCGTGACGACGCGCCCGACATCGGTCGGGACAAAGCGTTTCTTGTCGAGAACGGCGTATTCTCTGGCTTGGAGTGTGGAAATGATGGTCGCGTAAGTGGACGGCCGACCGATGCCGTACTCTTCCAGCGACTTGACCAGGCTGGCTTCGGAAAAGCGCGGCGGCGGCTGGGTGAAGTGCTGTTCGCCGTACAGTTTGTCTATAGGCACGACATCGCCCTCGGCCAGCGGCGGCAGTTTGCCGCTTTCTTCTTCTTCGGCATCGTCCACGTCTTCCATATACACGCCGATGAAGCCGGGAAACACCAGCACCTGGCCAGAGGCGCGGAACAGCGTGGTGTCGCCGCCCAGCCGGATGTCCATGCTGACTGTGTCGAAGCGCGCCGGGGACATCTGGCACGCCAGGGTGCGCTTCCAAATCATCTCGTACAGGCGCGCCTGATCGGCGCTCAAATGGTCGCGGATGCTGTCCGGTGTGCGCAGGATCGAGGTCGGGCGGATCGCTTCGTGGGATTCCTGCGCGTTCTTGGTCTTGCTCTTGTAGGCAGGCTGTGTCGACGGCAGATATTCCGCCGAAAAATTATCCCTGATGTAGTCGCGGATCTCCTGCACCGCTTCCTTGGCCAGCGACACCGAATCGGTACGCATGTAGGAGATCAGGCCGACGGTCTGTCCACCGATGTCCACGCCTTCATACAGCGACTGCGCGGTGCGCATGGTGCGGTCGGCGGTCATGCCGAGCTTGCGCACCGCTTCCTGTTGCAGCGTGGACGTGGTGAACGGCGCGGCGGCATAACGCTGCTTGGCTTTTTTCTCGACACGCACCACCTTGGGCGGCAGCTTGGCATCGTTGAGTTTGGCGAAAATCGCGTCGTATTCGGCCTGGCTGCCGATGCTGAGTTGCTCCAGCTTCTTGCCCTGGTACTGGAACAGCCTGGCACTGAACGGCTGGTGATCCTTGTGGCTGTCCAGATGCACCGTCCAGTATTCCTGGGTCTTGAACGCCTCGATCTCCAGTTCGCGCTCGACGATCATGCGCAACGCGGGACTTTGCACACGGCCCGCCGACAGCCCCGGACGGATTTTGCGCCACAGCAACGGCGACAGATTGAAGCCGACCAGATAGTCCAGCGCGCGCCGCGCCTGTTGCGCATTCACCAGCGGCATTGAGATTTCGCGAGGGTGAGCGACCGCTTCGCGTACCGCCGACTGGGTGATTTCATAGAACACCACGCGCTGCATATTCTTGTTTTTCAGGCCGCGTTTGGCCTTGAGCAACTCGGAGATATGCCAGGCGATCGCCTCACCTTCGCGGTCCGGGTCGGGCGCCAGCAGGATATTGTCGGCTTCGGCGGCGGCTTTTGCTATCGCGTCCACATGCTTGCTGTTGCGCGCGATGGTTTCGTATTGCATCGCGAAATTATTTTCGGTATCAACCGCGCCGGTTTTCGGAACAAGATCGCGCACATGACCGAACGAGGCGAGGACTTCAAAATCCTTGCCCAGATATTTTTTGAGGGTCTTGGCTTTGGCCGGTGATTCGACGATCAGTAAATTTTGTGCCATACGTGAGTTTCGGAGGTTAATGTAGTTGTGCGGAATGCAATGGGGTAAGCAGTTCTTCGATCAACAGCGGATCTAGGTCCCGATGGCGGTTCCACAGCACCATCAGCATGATCAGTTTAAGTTTATCCAGCTTGATATTTTCCTGTTGCAGCGCAACGGCGCGGTCGAGAATCATTTCGCGTTCGACTGCGGAAATCATCTGCTGCTGCTCGGCAAACATCAGAAATTGGCGCGCCTCAAAGCTGATGCGCCGCAGTTCAAGTTCAGCGAAATGGCGCATTCCGGCATGTTCGAGGCTGGCGGGATAATTGTCTGGATTTTGCTGTTGCAGCGCCGACAACCAAGTCAGTGCTTCGCTAATTTCATCGTCTTCGAAACCCGCTACGGATAGTTTGCGCGACAGCTTGTCCGGCTCCGGATAGCTGCCTGCGTCAAAGTAACTTTCAAATAAGTACATCAATATTTCGAACATAAATTTACCGGAATCTCTAAAAATCCAGATTTCATCTCAACTGCTGCGTTGCAGCAAAAATCGCTTGCTTATACATCACTAACTAAGCAGCGTGGTAACACGAAGTTTTAGTGTAAGAAAAACTTTAGGTTAGCCGGAACTAAAATTTTCCCCGCGCCTTGTGTTTGAGCAAACTCTGAATTTTTAGAGGCTCCGCAGCGTGGTTTTAATGGATTCTTTGGTACAAGCCGCCGGGTAGCGCACAGATGCGTCCCTCCAGCTCGAACAGCAACAGCATGGCGGATAGCTCGGCTATCGTCAAGCCGCTGCGTTTGCCGAGGGTGTCCAAATCGACCGGATCGAAGCCGAGATGCACGAGCAGCGCGGGATTTGAGCCTTGCACTTCAATAGCTTGCGCGTCTGCGTCGCGTGCCGCTATGGCGCTCAGGCAGCTCAGCTCCTCCAGAATGTCCTGCGCGGTTTCGACCAGTTTTGCGCCTTGCTTAAGCAGCGCGTGACACCCCTTGCTTTGCGGCGCATGTATTGATCCGGGGATGGCAAATACGTCCCTGCCTTGTTCTAGCGCCATGCGCGCGGTGATCAGCGAGCCGCTTTGCAGCGACGCTTCCACTATCAGACAACCTGCGCTCATGCCACTGATGATGCGGTTGCGGCGCGGAAAGTTGGCGGCCAGTGGCGGTGTGCCAAGCGGGAATTCGGAGACCAGCGCGCCCTGGCTGGCGAGCGCGTGAGCGAGCTCGCGATTGGCGGAGGGGTAAACCTTGTCCAGCCCGGTGCCAACCACGGCGATGCTGCTACCTTGGCCGCGCAATGCGCCACGGTGCGCGGCGGCATCAATACCATGCGCCATGCCGCTGATGATGCACAGGCCGGTGTCGCTCAAAGACTTGGAAAATGCTTCGGCGTTATTGATTCCTTGCGGAGTGGCATTGCGGCTGCCGACCACGGCCAGCGCAGGGCGGTTGAGCAGGTCGAGACGGCCTTTTACATACAGCAGCAGCGGCGGGTCAGAAATATTCAGCAGTGCATGTGGGTAGTCGCTGTCGGCGAGGGTGACGACACTATTATTGCCGTCTTCCAGCCAGGCAAGTGCCGGGGCGAGCAGTTCATCAGAAATGCCTTTGGCAATCTCGGTAGAGACCTCTGCTTTGATGGCGGATTTAAGCGAGCCGGTGGATGCGGCAAAAACCGCATCAGGTGAGCCGAATTCTTTCAGCAGGCGGCGCGCACCTTCACCGCCCAAACCACGGATCAGGCTTAGAGCCAGCCAAGCCTTGAGTGTGGCATCGGGAATCACGCTCGCTAGGTTTTGCGCAAGTCTGTTAGGGGGTTTGTGCGCGATCCAGCAATTGCACCGGCAAGCGGGTTTGCATCACCAACGCGTACGATACCTTGTCGAACACGCGGAACACAAACAGCAGGCCGTAGCGTTCATCCGGCAAGGTGTACTCTTTGCCTTCATTTCTTACGACCTCGCCCGCGTGGTACAGGGCCAGCACATGGCCGATTTCCAAACCGTCGCGTTTTCCTTTGTTGAGGGTGATGACGGTGTTTTGTCCCGCCTGCGAAACGCCGCCGTATACCGAAATGACGCGTGAAGAAATTTTGTTACCGGGTGAGCGCGGCAGATAGGCATTGGCCACTTTACCGGATGAAGCGACCAGGCGGTCACCTTTATGAATTTCTTGTATGGAATGTGTGATCGTGGCAGTGCTGATATCCGCGAAGTTTGTCACTTCGACATCGCCCAGATAAATGGCTTCGATACCCAAAACTTCTTTGGTGTCTGGGTCAACCAGTGGTTTGCCCGGGCGGTAAATCTGCCATTTGTTGTCTTTGTCGGAGGGCAAATCCTTTATGAAGCAGGTGTCGTGAGTGCTCAGCATCACGCGGCCTTCGCGTGCGCCGATCAATGTCGGAGCCTTCTGCAAAGTATTTTCTTCGATGACCAGCGGTTGGCTCAAGAACGGCCCGATGGCATTGGCTGGAATGCTCGGTATGGCATCGTGATCGCTGTGGCCTTCGCGAGCTTTGGGTGAAAGCTTGACAACATTGCCCGATCCGCTTGTGCTGGCGGCGACGGGAGCGACGCCATCGCCTATGCGCAATGTGCCGGTGGCACGATCCAGAACAATCACGTTACCCGGGTATATCCAGTGAGGATCCTTGATGGAGTCCTTGTTCATGCCCCAGATATATTGCCATTTCCACGGGTCCTTGAAAAACTTGCCGGAAATGTCCCACAGCGTATCGCCTTTGGTGACAACGTGCTGGTCGGGCGCATCGCTGCGAAGCTCGGGGGGGCTAGTATCAGGCTGGGCGGCAAAGGCCATGATGGGCAACAAAAAGCAAATCAGCGATATAATCTTGCGCATGGAAAGCTCCTGCAGGGTCAAAGTAAGTGGGACGCAAAGTTGCCGCGTCGCGTTAAATTCTGCATCTAGTCATATAAATTAGCAAGCTATTATAGGTCAGGCATGGCGATTCTAAAAATTTTGCATTATCCCGATGAGCGCTTGTGCAGGGCAGCCAAAAGGGTCGAGCTGGTCAGCGAGGTGACACGCAAGCTGGTGCGTGACATGGCGAAAACCATGTACGCGGCACCCGGTGTGGGCTTGGCGGCAACGCAGGTGGATGTGCATGAGCAGGTTGCCGTAATAGATGTTTCCGAAGAGCGCAACCAGCTGAAAGTGTTCATCAACCCAGAAATCATCGCCAGCAGCGGCGAAAAGGAGTGTGAGGAGGGTTGCTTGTCGGTGCCGGGTATTTATGAAATGGTGCGCCGCGCGGAAAAAATTACGGTGCGCGCTCTCGATGAAAATGGGCAATCATTCACGCTGGAGGCGGAAGGCTTTTTGGCAGTCTGTATTCAGCACGAGATAGATCATCTGCACGGCAAAGTATTTGTCGAATATTTGTCGCGGCTCAAACAAATCAGAATTCGCGCCAAACTGAAGAAGCGCCTGCGCGAAACCATGTAATGAACGTCCCGTTGAAAACTGTATTTAGCCACGGATTAATGATCGTGGGCAGATTGTGCGGGTCGCGACTTGGGTCTGGTAGGGGCGTATGGCAATACGCCCTTGGTGTTGCATGACTCTTTCGATCATCAGGGGCAAATGTTTCACGAGGGCGTATTGCCATACGCCCCTACACCCCGATTAATACGTGTTTAATACTTTTCCCAAATTGAAAATCATCTTTGCCGGAACGCCGCAATTTGCGGTCAGCGCGTTGGCCGCGCTGCTCAGGGAGCATCAGATCGTTGCGGTGCTGACACAGCCAGATCGGCCTGCCGGGCGCGGTATGCAGCTCGCCGCCAGTCCGGTGAAACAGCTCGCCTTGCAGCATGGTTTGCCTGTATTGCAGCCCGCTACATTGAAGACCGAGGAGGTGCAGCGGCAGATAGCCGGTCTGGGTGCCGAGGTGATGGTGGTGGCCGCTTACGGCTTGATCCTGCCAAAGGCGGTGTTGCAATTGCCGCGCTACGGTTGCCTGAATATCCATGCGTCGCTGTTGCCGCGCTGGCGCGGGGCAGCGCCGATACCGCGCGCGATCCTGGCGGGCGACAGAGAGACGGGCATCACCATCATGCAGATGGACGAAGGGCTGGATACCGGCGATATGCTGTTGCGCCATGCCTGCCCGATCGCGCCGGAGGACACGGCGCAAGCCTTGCATGACAAGCTGGCGGAAATAGGCGCACAAAGTATCGTCGAGGCGCTGCGTCTGTTGCAGGAACAGCGCCTGACACCGGTCAGACAGGACGATGATGCGGCATGTTACGCCGCCAAGCTGTTCAAGAGCGAAGCGCAGATCGACTGGCGGCAAGATGCGCAGCAAATCGAACGCGCGGTGCGGGCATATAACCCTTTTCCGGTATGCCATGCCAGCTTGAACGGTGTGATAATAAAAATTTGGCGTGCCATACTTTGCGTGGACACACATGGCGAACCGGGCAATGTATTAGCGGCGGACAAGCATGGCATCACCGTCGCTTGCGGCAAGGATGCGGTGTGCTTGGAAGTGTTGCAGCGCCCCGGCGGCAAGGCGCAACCGGCAGCGCAATTTTTGCAGGCTATACATGTCGAAGTTGGCGATAATTTATCGGTGTGCCAACCCTGAGAACGTGTTTTAAAAGTACTGTGCTCCATGCGCCTTGCACTTCGGCCTGCTCGCTACACTTTTAAAACACGTTCTGAAAAAAATACTTCACCACGAACACCCAGAGATTGCGAAGATTTTTTATTGGACTGCGTGATATTGGGCGATCATCGTTATCCTTCGCGGTCTTCGTGTTTCAAATTTGGAATTTAGTCTCTTATTCAATCAACTGATGTTAAAAAATGAAAAAAATTTGTCAACGAAGCCATAGGGTGGGCTTCGCGCACCATGTCGGGCAGAGCCCGACCTACAATCTTGGTGCCGGCTCGTCCGGCTTAGTTTAAATGCACAACATACAACTCGCCGCCGGGCAAATCATCCAGCAGGTGCTGGCGGATGGGCGCAACCTTAATCAGGTGCTGGATGAGTCGCTGCGCAGAAAGTCGGTATGGACTCCGGCGCAGCGTGCGGCTTTGCAGGATTTGAGTTACGGTACGTTGCGTTTTTACGGGCAATTGAGAACCCTGTTGGGCTTGTTGTTGCACAAGCCGATGCTGGATCAGCGTATCTACTATATGTTGCTGGTTGCGCTGTACCAACTGCAATACAGCAAAGCCGCACAGCATGCTGTGGTCGATCATGCGGTGCGCTCCGCGCAAATGCTGAATGTAAAAGTCAGCGGCCTGGTGAACGCGATCCTGCGCAATTTCTTGCGCAAACAGGCGGCTTTGCTGGAGCAGGCGGCGCAGCACGCGGAAGGAAAATACAGTTACCCGCAATGGTGGATAGATGAGTTGCACGCGCAGTATAGCGAGCGCAGCGTGGTGATTCTCGAAGCGGGCAACCGGCACCCGCCAATGACCTTGCGTGTTAACCGGCGGCGCGGCTCGACAACGGACTATCTGGCGCAGCTTGAACAGCAAGGTATTCGCGCCCGGCTGATCGAGGGCGATTTGGTGGGGGGAGCGTTGCAATTGGACAAGCCGGTCGCGGTGGACAAGCTGCCGGGGTTTTTTGCCGGGCTGGTTTCGGTACAGGATGCCGGTGCGCAACATGCCGCACGGTTGCTGGACGTGAGCGATGGAATGCGTGTGCTGGATGCGTGCGCCGCGCCGGGTGGCAAGACGGCGCACATATTGGAATGCGCGCAGGTAGAAATGGTGGCGGTGGACAAGGACGAGCAGCGCTTGCAGCGCGTAGCTGAGAATTTGAGGCGACTGGGACTGTCTGCGCAACTCCTGACAGGTGATGCCTCCGACCCGGAGAAATGGTGGGACGGTAATCCGTTCCAGCGTATTCTCGCTGATGTGCCCTGCTCGGCTTCCGGCGTGGTGCGCCGCCACCCCGACATTAAATGGTTGCGGCGCAGCTCGGATATTGCCGGTTTTGTCGCGCAACAGGTCAATATCCTGCGTTCTTTGTGGCGGCTGCTGGCGCAAGATGGTAAATTGCTTTATGCCACCTGTTCGGTTTTCCATCAGGAGAATGGGCAGGTTATCGCGGCATTTTTGGCGCAACAGCCGGATGCGCTGCAGCTACCAATAGAATTGCCGGGAAGCATCGAAGGGCAGTTGTTGCCCGATGATTTTCATGATGGATTTTTTTATGCATTGCTGCACAAACAGATGACAGAAGGCCGATGACAGAGAGCAGAAAAACTCGTATCGATCCCCCGCGTTTTTTCTCTGTAGCGCGGCTTGGCCTTGGATGTTACAAATGCTGCATCCTTGCCTTCTTCTGTCTTCTGTCTTCTATCCTCTATCCTCTGGCAGCATCAGCCGAGGGCATTTCCGTCAACAAGGCTGAAATGCGCCAAAACGAAGAGGGATACCAGTTATCTGTCAGCTATGCGGTCAACCCGACTCTTGCGGCGCAACAAGCGTTATCGCGCGGCATACCGCTTTATTTCGTTGGAGAGTTTTCGTTGACACGCTCGCGCTGGTATTGGCTGGATGAAGAAGTCTTTCAAGGTGAGCAGACAATCAAGCTTTCATTCAATGTGTTGACGCGGCAATACCGCATTTCACGCGGCGCGCTATTTCAGAATTTTGCCAGTTTCGAAGACGCGCTAAACATATTGGCCAGACAAAGTTCTGCAACCATTCCCGCAGAATTACTGAAAAAAGATGGCAGCTATACTGCCGCAGTGCGCTTGCGCCTGGACATCGCGCAGCTGCCCAAATTGTTGCAGGTAAACGCATTGGCAAACAAAGATTGGACTCTCAATACGGATTGGTATCGATGGGTGGTTCGCCCGGCGGAAATTACCATGCGTGACGAGAGCAAGGCAGAGTGACCGAACGGTGAAATATTTTAATATTATCAGCATGATCGTCGGCAGTGTGTTGCTGTATCTGCTATCCAGCAGCAATGTGAATACCGAAGTGTTTTCCGTCAACTATTACGGGCTGCTCGGGCTGACAGGTTTGCTTGCGTTGTGCTTGATGGGTTTGGTTGTTTATCAGCTCATGCGGCTGCGCAGCAAGCTCAAGAACAAGGTTTTTGGTGCCAGGCTTACATTGCGGCTGGTACTTTTTTTTACCTTGATCGCCGTTTTGCCCGGCTTGCTGATGTATGTGGTGTCGGTAAATTTCTTGGGCAAAAGCATTGAGTCATGGTTCGACGTGCGCGTCGAAAAGGCGCTGGAGGGAGGCCTCAATCTCGGCAGAAGCGCCCTCGATAATAGCTTGAAAGAGCTAACTAAAAAAACCCAATTCATTGCGCTGTTAATGGCGGAAAAACACCCCGAACAATATCAGCGTGCGCTGGATCAGTTAGTTGATGAAAAGATGGCGCAAGAAGCGGCGCTATTTACAGGCACAGGAAAGGTGGTCGCATTTTCTTCGGGCGGCAACGCGCTGTTACCGGATATGCCAGATAACGAATCGCTGCGGTTGTCCATGGACAAAGGAGAACACTCGGTGATTGATGCCGTGCCGAAAAAAGGGCTGACATTGCGCGTGCTGGTGAGTGTGAATTCCAATACGCAGGTTGGTGGGCGATACGTGCTGCAATTCACCCAACCTGTGCCAAAACAGGTCGAAGCAGATGCGGAAACCGTGCAGGCAGTGTACCGTGATTATCAGGAGCTGACACTCTCGCGCCTCGGGTTGAAGCGCCTATATGCGATCACTTTGACATTGTCGCTGTTGGTGGTGTTGTTGACGGCGGTGTCGGCGGCGTTTTTTATCAGTGAGCGGCTGGGTTCTTCGCTGGAAACGCTCGCGGAAGGTACCCGCGCGGTGGCGCAAGGCGATTTTACCGGCCAGTATCCGATACAAAGCAGCGACGAGCTGGGCGCGCTGACCGGTTTATTTAACCAGATGACGCAGCAGTTGTATGAGGCGAAACAGGCCAGCGAACAGCAACAGCGCGAAGTGGAAAGCGCCAAGGCGCATCTGGAAAGCGTGTTGACCCATCTGTCTTCGGGCGTGCTGGCGCTGGATGATGAATTGCGCTTGCGTTCGGTGAACACCAGTGCGGCGCAAATTCTCGCCGCGCCGTTGCAGGAAATGCGCCGCATGTCTCTGGAGCAGATCGCAGAAAAATATAGCCTGCTGAAGTCGTTTTGCAATACTGTCACAGAGGCTTTCGGCAAAACGGAAAGCGGCGAATGGCAACGGCAGATCGAACGCATGAGCAAAAACGGCAACCAGATTTTGTTGATGCGCGGAACACGCTTGCCGCAGGGTGGAGAGGCGGGTTATGTGATTGTGTTTGACGATATCAGCCACCTGTTGAAGGCGGAGCGGCAAGCGGCCTGGGGCGAAGTGGCGCGCCGCCTCGCGCATGAAATTAAAAATCCGCTCACCCCGATACAGCTTTCGGCGGAGCGCTTGCAGCATAAACTCGGCGGCAAGCTTGATGAAGCCGATGCGCAACTGTTGCAGCGCGCCACACAAACCATCGTCAGCCAGGTTGGCGCAATGAAAAATATGGTGAACGATTTTGCAGATTATGCGCGCGGCCCGACATTGAAGCTGGCGCATCTGGATATGCACAAGTTGATCAAAGAGGTGCTGGGCTTATACGAGGCGAATGCCATCCCCAATGTGTTGAAGCTGGAAGCGCAGCGCAGCGGGATTAACGGGGATGCGACACGCTTGCGGCAGGTCATTCACAATCTGTTGCAGAATGCGCAGGACGCGTTGCAGGGCATCGCGCATCCGCAAATAACACTGAGCACCGCAGTGCATCAGGGAGAGATTCAGCTCAGTGTCGAAGATAATGGTGCGGGTTTCCCGGAGAGCATATTGTCGCGCGCCTTTGAGCCGTACATGACAACTAAAACCAAAGGCACCGGGTTGGGCTTGGCAATCGTAAAAAAAATAGTTGAAGAGCATGGCGGAAACATTGCCATTGAAAATAATATAGCCGGTGGGGCGTGTATCAAAGTGCGCCTGCCGCTGGTTGAGGAGGCGTAATGGCAAGCAAGAATATTCTGGTGGTTGACGACGAAATCGGCATCCGCGAATTATTGTCTGAAATCCTGTTTGATGAAGGTTATCAGGTGCATCTGGCTGAAAATGCCGCACAGGCACGTGCTTACCGAAACGAGCGTGAGCCGGATATGGTATTGCTCGACATCTGGATGCCGGAAGTCGACGGCATAACCCTGCTCAGGGAGTGGGTCGAGCAGGATTTGCTGACTATGCCGGTAGTGATGATGTCGGGTCACGGCACCATTGAGACTGCGGTCGAAGCGACGCGCATCGGTGCGGTGGATTTTTTGGAAAAACCCATTGCGCTGCAAAAGCTGCTCAGCACCATTGCCAAAACCATCAAAGATGGCGTGCCTAAACCACAAGTGCAACCCACCGAGGAGCAAAGCCAAAAAATCACGTTGAATATCGATGGCCAAATGCTGCCCTTTTCATTGCCGCTGGATTTGCCATTGCGCGAAGCGCGCGAGCATTTTGACGCACTTTACTTTGATTACCATTTGCGCAAAGAGACCGGAAACGTCGCGCGTGTTGCCGACAAGGTAGGGTTGGAGCGTACCCATCTTTATCGCAAGCTCAAGCAATTGGGCATCAAATTCATTAAAAAAGATGCCGATGACAAGCTGCAATAAGAAATGCCATCAATAAGCTGCGCGGGGGCCGAAAATTCTGCCGCTGCAGCGGGCACGGAGTCGGCATCACCGCACCCAGTTCGATGCAACCATGAACTTCGTGTCCCGCTTGAATCCGTCAAACCTCTTGTGTAGTGGGAAGTCCTGCGTGCATGACCGTACTGCTACCTGGTTTCAACTATGCTAGAATGCTCGCCTTTGTAGAGGCACGGTAAAGCAACTGCTTGATTTAGCGGTTTTCTGGCTAGGCTTGAACAATCTTGTGTGGGTGGTTTGATTACGCTCCGTGCCACCAGATTTCGCGCGTATCACGCACACAAAATACAATAAGGGAATTCACCCCACATTAGCATCAACAGAACCAATGCCCGATCCGTTCGGGCATTGTTTTTTTACGGCACACCGACACCCATGAACGATCTTGCGGTCAATAATTCGATAGACACTCCAGACACAGTGTCAGCCAGTGCGACGATTGCGCGCGAGGGTGATATTGTGCGTGAAGTAGGTCGCCGCCGCACTTTTGCGATCATCTCCCACCCCGATGCGGGCAAAACTACGTTGACTGAAAAATTATTATTGTTCGGCGGCGCGATTCAGATGGCGGGCACGGTGAAGGCGCGCAAGAGTGGTCGCCATGCGACATCCGACTGGCTGGAAATCGAGAAGCAGCGCGGCATCTCGGTAGCCAGTTCGGTGATGCAGTTTACTTACGATGATTGTGTGATCAACCTGCTCGACACACCCGGTCACCAGGATTTTTCCGAAGACACCTATCGCGTGCTGACCGCCGTAGATGCGGCGGTGATGGTGGTGGACGCGGCCAAAGGCGTGGAAGCGCAGACTATCAAGCTGCTCGAAGTGTGCCGTCTGCGCAACACGCCGATTATCACCTTCATCAACAAGATGGATCGCGAAGTGCGCGATCCGCTAGAAATACTGGATGAAATCGAATCGGTTCTGAAAATAAAATGCGCGCCTGTGACCTGGCCGATTGGCATGGGTAAGCGCTTTCGGGGCGTGTATCACCTGTTGAACGATGAGGTATTGCGTTTTTTGCCAGGCGAGGCCAAAGCGGGGCAGGAAGTTGAAGTATTGCAAGGCGCGCAAATCGAACAACTGTCGCAGCAATGCTCGAACGAGATGCAGACCATGCGTGACGAGACTGAGCTGGTCAGCGGTGCAGGCGCATCGTTTGATTTACATGAGTTTCTCAGCGGACAACAATCTCCGGTATTTTTCGGTTCTGGAATCAATAATTTTGGCGTGCGCGAAGTGCTGCGTGCCTTGGTGGATTGGGCTCCTTCGCCGCTGCCGCGCGAAACCGATATGCGTGTGGTGCAACCTACCGAGCCTGCTTTTACCGGTTTCGTGTTCAAGATACAGGCCAACATGGACCCTAACCACCGCGACCGCATCGCTTTTCTGCGTGTATGCTCGGGCCGCTATAGTTCGGGTATGAAAGTCAAGCACCGCCGCACTGGCAAGGAAATGAAGCTCGCCAATGCGGTGACGTTCATGGCCAACGAGCGCACGCGCATGGATGAAGCCTACGCGGGCGACATCATCGGGGTACACAATCACGGTCAACTGCAAATCGGCGATGTGCTCACCGAGGGAGAGTCTCTCATTTTCAAAGGAATCCCTTATTTCGCGCCAGAGCTATTCAGTCGCGCGCGCCTGCGCGATCCGATGAAGGCCAAACAATTGCAAAAGGGTCTGCGCCAGCTGGGTGAAGAAGGTGCGGTACAAGTGTTCGAGCCGCTGCTGGACACCACGCCGTTGATCGGTGCAGTAGGGCAGTTGCAATTTGAAGTAGTCGAGCATCGTTTGAAATCAGAATATGGCGTGGATGCAGTGTTCGAGCGCGCCGGTATCCACACAGCACGTTGGGTAACTTGTCAGGATACCGCGCATCTCAACGAATTTGTCAAAGCCAACCAAAGCCGCTCGGCGCGTGATGCCGACGGCAACTACGCCTACCTTGCCGACACAGGCGTAAACCTGCGGCTGGCGATGGAGCGCTGGCCGAAAGTGCAGTTTCACTCCACGCGCGAGCATGGGCAGAAGCTATAGGGGGTTCAATCTCTTCTGGTAAATCCCCTTCCCTCGGGACGAAGGCTGGCGAAAGCCAGCAGCTTGGAGAGAGGGGTGTTTTATCAAAGGCAGGTTTGAGCCTTACCGGGCTTTACTAAAACCTCTGCGAAGCCTCTATGATACAGCAAAACGTAAATTAATACATGTTATGGCTGATAGTCATATTGGAACCTTTACAGTTAAAGGTAGTGCTATTGTAGGATTTGA
>CAIZNF010000595.1 GCA_903934275.1 uncultured Nitrosomonadales bacterium | reverse complement strand
TTGCTGAACACCAGAGCGAGCCGAATCAAGAAATAGATGAGTGAGCGCAAAATCACTCCAAACAAAAATATCCAAGCAATTATCAGACAATATCGGCGTTTTGCCCAACGTCTTCCAAACCGGTTGCATCAATAGCGGTTTCTGAAATTTCTTGAATTCATTAAGAAAGAGTTCCAATGCATCAAGAATTCCCGGAGCGAGCTGCAACATTTCCGGCTTTGAATCCCAGTTGCGCACCGTTGCCATAGCAGGCTCGAATATTTCACGAATCCGACTCAATTTTTTCTGAAGCGAACACACCATAGATAAAGCCATGTAACGGGTAGTCGCCGAGCGAATGACCAGCTCTGTACCATATTGATCTTCACCCAAAGACTCGGTGGTATTGTCAGGCAACGTGGTGAGTTTTATTTCTATCGGGCGGATTTGGTTATTTCTATCCGTGTCGCAGATTACCAAATCGATGGGTGGCAATTCGTCATGAACGTGTTCGCGAAATGGTTCAAAGCGCGACTCGAATGAGAAATACAACGCTTCATTTGGTAGCGTACTGCCGAAAAGATCAGACACATCAAGTTCGCCAATGGTAGTGCCGATCTCATCGCGATAAGTGACATACACTAGCGGAATAGATTGTGAGCGCATGTAACACGCCAACGCAACGGGAAACGCCGAATTAAATTGGTTCTTCCCCCAGTAATAGGGGTCGGTGAAATTGCGGTTGCTCCGAGTTATTCCAAACAGTGAAGGTGTCGGCATGATTTTTGTGTCGCGATGGATTGAGCAAGCTCACACGGGTCATTTTACAACTTATACCCACGATGCACCGCCACCACGCCGCCAGTCAGGTTGAAGTATTCGACTTTTTCCAACCCGGCATCTTCCATCATCTGTTTCAATTCTTCCTGTCCAGGATGCATACGAATAGATTCGGCAAGGTAGCGGTAGCTATCGGCATCGTTGGCAACGAGCTCGCCGATCTTGGGCAGCAGCTTGAATGAGTAGGCGTCATAGATCGCTTCCAGCGGTTTGGCGACTTTGGAAAATTCCAGCACGATGGCACGCCCGCCCGGCTTGAGCACGCGGTACATCTCGCGCAGCGCCGCATCCTTGTGGGTGACGTTGCGCAAGCCGAAGGCGTTGCTGACGCAATCGAAATAATTATCGGGAAACGGGAGGTGTTCGGCATCGCATTGCGCGGTCGGCGTGGAGCGGCCCTCGTCGAGCAAGCGGTCGCGGCCAACGCGCAGCATGGCGTTGTTGATGTCGGTAAGCACCACTTGCCCGCTGAGGCCAACTTTCTTGAGAAACAGCCGCGACAAATCCGCCGATCCGCCCGCCACATCCAGCACGCGCTGCCCTTCGCGCACACCGCTGACACCGACCGCGAAGCGTTTCCACAGGCGGTGCAGCCCGACCGACATCAGGTCGTTCATCACGTCGTATTTGCTGGCGACCGAAGTGAATACGCCCGCGACGCGATTGGCCTTTTCTTCCTCGGCGACCGTTTCAAAACCAAAGTGGGTTTCACCCATTTTTATGCTCCTGTGATTCCATTTTTTGTTGCAAACAGCGGTAACTCGCAGGTTGCATGGAATGCGCCCTGCGTCGTTTTTCCCGCGCTCATAGCGAGCGGATTTTATTCAACAACGCGGTGGTCGAACGATCGTGCAAGAACGGGATGCTGTGTATTTTTCCGCCCCAGCTTTGCACCTCACGCGAGCCGACGATGTTTTCTACCCGCCAATCGCCGCCCTTCACCAGCACGTCGGGGCGACAGGCGAGAATCAAGTTCAGCGGCGTATCTTCGTCAAACTCTGTTACCAAACTGACCGATTCCAGCGCAGCAAGCACCGCCATGCGGTCGGACAACGGGTTGACCGGCCTGTCGCCATCCTTGCCCAGACGTTTCACCGAGGCATCACTGTTCACGCCCACAATCAGCGATGCGCCAAGCGCACGAGCTTGCGCGAGATACGTCACATGACCGCGATGCAATACGTCGAAGCAGCCGTTGGTGAACACCAGCAGGCGCGATAGTGCAGCAATTCTCGTGCCGAGTTCGCCTGTCCGGCATAGCTTGTCTTCGAAGGCGGGGGCGGGATACATCTAATCAATGTACTCGAACAGCCTCACTACACGCTGCACGCCGCTGGTGGTGCCGGCAACTTCGGTGGCGGCATCTGCTTCGGCATGCTTGACGATTCCCATCAAAAATACCGTACCGCTTTCTGTGATCACTTTGACGTGATTGGCGCTGAAGCGTGGATCATTCACGAAGCGAAACTTTACGTTTGAGGTGATCATGCTGTCGCTGCTGCGCGAGGTCAGTGAACTGGTGCCGGAAACGGCTATTTCGTTGTTTGTGTTACGCACATTTTCGATGCTTGAAACAAGTTTTCCGATTTCGGTTTTTACCGCTTCGGTTTGCACTTCGCCGCTGATCAGCACATAGCGGTTGAAACTATTGACATTGATATGCACATCGTTTTTGAATTGTTTGCCAATACGGTCAAATGCTTTAGCTTCAATCGCCAAATCCTCGACAT
>CAIZNF010000594.1 GCA_903934275.1 uncultured Nitrosomonadales bacterium | reverse complement strand
TATGGCTTTGAATCAAATTGGTGGGGGGCGTTTCTCCGCGATAGCGGCTTCGTCCAACTTGCCCTTGGAGTGGGCGTAGTTCAGTGCAGCAGAAATCATGGCGATCGTGGTACTCCTGGGCTTGCCCTTGGCTTTCTGCCACAGTAGTTGTTGGCGCAGCGTAAAACACGAAGATGCGCATTTGAAAAGGCTACGTCACCCTGCCTGAATTGCTGATAGGGCTGGCAGAATACTTTGTGCTTTACAACACGGAAAGACCGCGGATACAGACACTTTCCAACCGCGCCCCTGATGCATCTCTTGAAGCGTTAAATGAACTTCCTTTGCAAAGCAAAGAGTTGCGCAAGCTGCTGCGCAAATGATCTGGCGCGCAGCCGGTTCGATTGCGGTGATGCGAACCTGGATGCTTTTATTTGGCAGCACGCGCGCTAGCAGCAGGTACTGAATTACAACCGGACTTACTTTACGCTGGACGCAACAGGCAAGCAGGCCATCGGTTATTACGGCATCGGCGCTGGGAGTATCGCATTTGCCGAACTGCGCGAAAGTGGCATCTTGCCAAAATATCCCATGGCGGTTGCCCGCATCGGTCGCCTGGCCGTGGTATGTCCGTACAAGGCAAGGGGCTGGGACAGCAATTGCAGGTACACGCGCTTATATTATCCGTTATGCTGACGGATCAGAGCGGCATCCATGCAGCAGTGGTGGATGCCAAACACAAGCGTGCGAGCCAGTATTGCCAGCGTCTGGGCTTTATCTCATGTAAAGATGCGATGCTAACGCTTTATCTTCCGATTGCTACTATCAAGCAGGGGCTGGCTTGATATATTTAAGGACATGAAAAAATGAAATTCAGCGCCTACCGCATTTACGAAGAAGGCGATAAATCTGCCGGGCGCTTTGTTGAGCTGGCGCTGGATGATCTCGATTCCGGCGAAGTCGTCATTCAGGTGCATTACTCCAGCGTGAACTACAAGGACGCACTCGCGGCAACCGGCGCGGGCAAAGTGATACGCCGCTTTCCTTGCGTTGGAGGGGTGGACGCTGCGGGTGTGGTGGTCAGTTCATCCGATGCACGCTTTGGAGTGGGCGATGCGGTGCTGGTTACCGGCTACGGTATGGGCGTAGATCACGATGGCGGCTTTGCCGAGTATGTGCGGGTTTCCGCCGACTGGATTGTGCCGCTGCCGCAAGGGTTGACGCTGTTTGATGCGATGGCGCTGGGCACGGCTGGCTTTACTGCCGCGTTATCCATTCATCGCCTCGAACAAAATGAATTGCGCCCGAAAAACGGTAAACTGATCGTCACGGGTGCAACCGGTGGGGTGTCCAGTCTCGCCATTCAAATGCTGACGCAACTTGGATACCACGTGGTTGCGCTGACCGGAAAAGACAGTGAGCACGATTATCTGAAATCGCTTGGCGCGGCCGAAATACTATCGCGTAAGGATTTATCGATGGGCATTCGCCCATTGGAAAAAGCGCAATGGGCGGGTGCGCTGGATGCGGTGGGCGGCGAGACACTGGCATGGCTGACGCGCACCATGCAGCAAAACGGCGTGATCGCTAGCTTCGGCAATGCGGGTGGATTGGAGTTGCACACCACGGTGTTGCCTTTTATCCTGCGCGGTGTGCGTCTGATTGGCATAGATTCTGCCGCCACCGCCATGCCGCTGCGTCGCGAAATCTGGCGACGGATGGCAGATGATCCTCTTCGACCGGACTCGGGGCAGACTTCGGTTGGGCTCAGGGCAGGTTTGCGTCCGAAGCTGTTGGCGCAAGCAGTGCATACCGTGCCCTTCGCCTACTTGCCGCAAGTGTGTTCGCAACTGCTGCAAGGTAAGCTGCGCGGACGCACAGTGGTGGAGATAAAGCCGCTAGCTTAGTGCTATAATTCGCCCCCAAAAGCTGGAAGCAATCAGCGCGAAAGTGGCGGAATTGGTAGACGCACTGGATTTAGGTTCCAGCGCCGCAAGGCGTGCAGGTTCGATTCCTGTCTTTCGCACCATGTGACTTGATGTATTGAGATGTTATGAGCTTTGTGGGCGCTCATGGCGGAGCGCGGTGTGATCCAGAAAATAGCGGGTGAATGCGTGGCGAGGCCGTTTGCGAGACAGTATTTTTTCCAGATTTTTCTAACTCCAACTTTTTCCAGTCTATTTTTGTCAGGAGAGAAGCTGCCAGCCTCTCCCTTGATTCAGGTGTGATTGGGGAAGGTTTGGTTTTATCGAATTTAAATTATGAGTAATGAAGTTTTACAAGCTGTGCGTGGTATGAACGACATCCTGCCGGATGAAGCAGAGCTTTGGCTGTGGTTCGAGGATGTGGTGCGTGATTGGTTGCACAGTTACGGCTATCGTAATATTCGTATGCCGTTGGTTGAGCCGACTGCATTGTTCAAGCGCGCCATCGGTGAAGCGACCGATATCGTTGAGAAGGAAATGTACAGTTTTGCGGATGCGCTGAATGGCGACCACCTGACGTTGCGCCCTGAAGGCACTGCTTCCTGCGTGCGCGCGGTGCTGCAACACAATTTGCTGTATAACGCGCCGCAGCGCCTATATTACAGCGGCCAGATGTTCCGCCATGAGCGCCCGCAGAAGGGGCGCTACCGCCAGTTCCATCAATTCGGCGTGGAAGCGCTGGGCTTTGCCGGGCCGGATATTGATGCCGAACAAATTTTGATGTGCGCGCGGCTGTGGCATAAGCTCGGGCTGCGCGATGTAACTTTACAACTAAACACATTGGGAGACACGGCTTCGAGATCG
>CAIZNF010000593.1 GCA_903934275.1 uncultured Nitrosomonadales bacterium | reverse complement strand
TTATGTTGTTTCACGTTAAAAAACCACAGCCAACTCGCTGGTTATTTCACAAGCAGGCGAAAAAGTGAACGAATCACCCATGTTGAAAGTGGTGGTGTCCGGTGCGTCGAGCGGCTTGGGCCTAGCTCTGGCGCGCCACTACCTGAAACGCGGCGCAATTGTCGCCGCCTTTGCACGACGCGGTGCGTTATTGCAAGCACTCGCCGCAGAATTTCCAGATCGAGTCTTTTGTTACACACTGGACGTGCGGGATGCGGCTGCTGTGCGGGTTGCGGCCAGCGATTTCATTACCCGTATCGGCGCGCCGGACATCGTGATCGCCAATGCCGGGGTGAGCACCGGTACGCTCACCGAATATGCCGAAGACTTGGATGCGTTTCAACAAATAATGGACACCAATGTGCTGGGTATGGTGAAAACCTTCCAGCCTTTCATCGCGGCAATGCGCGCCAACTCATCCCCTGAAAAAGTGGGGCCGGGAGGGGTTCTGGTGGGCATCGCCAGCGTGGCCGGTTTTCGTGGTCTGCCGGGGGCTGGTGCCTACTCCGCCTCCAAAGCCGCCGCAATTTCATATCTGGAATCCTTGCGCGTTGAACTGCATGACAGCGGTGTAAAGGTTGTCACGATCTGCCCGGGCTACATCAAAACATCGATGACCGCCATCAACCCTTATCCGATGCCATTTCTGCTGGATGTGAATGAAGCGGCGAAACGCTTGGCACGCACCATTGAACGGCAAACTACATTCACCGTGATCCCATGGCAAATGGGTTTGGCTGGGCGCGTGCTCAAGCTGTTGCCTCGCTGGTTATATGACCGACTGTTTGCCAAAGCACCGCACAAACCGCGCAATCTGATTTAATCCCAAGCCTAACAAGCCGGACACAATGTAGGTCGGGCCCGTTGAAGCACCCTGCCGCAAGCAGCGGGGTATTAACTGCGCTCTCCAAGCTGCTGGCTTTCAAGCAGCCTACGCACCAAGTGGCAGAGGATTAATTCTGAGAAATTAAAAAATTTGCGCACAATCCCCGTTCAGTCCACACGAATGTAGCGTATTTCGCAGGGAGGCTTGATTCAGCCGGAAAGCTTCTGTTTCAAAATCTCATTCAATTGCGCGGGGTTGGCTTTACCCTTGCTGGCTTTCATTGCCAGGCCAACAAAAAATCCGAACAACTTATCCTTGCCGCCGCGATACTCGGTAGCCTTGTCTGCGTTGGCGGCGATGATTTCGTCCACCAGCGCTTCGATCTCCCCGCTGTCGGAAACTTGCTTTAGTCCTTTTGCTTCGATGATGGCATCTGCATTACCGCCTTCAGACCACATTGCACGGAACACATCTTTTGCACTCGCATTGGAAATGGTGCTATCCGCAATGCGCTTTAATATGCCGCCGAGTTGTTGCGGCGTGATCGGGCACTGCGCCATTTCCAGTCCATCGCGATTTAATTGCGCACTGACTTCGCCGATCAACCAATTGGCGCACATCTTAGCTTGCGCTGGAACACATTTCAAAACGGCCTCAAAAAAATCCGCCATCTCACGCGAAGCGGTGAGACCGTTGGCATCGTAGGCGGAGAGTGCGTATTCGCTGGTGTAGCGTTCGCGCTTGGTTTGCGGCAACTCCGGCAATGTGGCGCGCACTTGTTCGAGCATCGCGGGTGTGATGTCCAGCGGTAACAGGTCGGGATCGGGGAAATAGCGATAGTCGTGCGCGTCTTCCTTGCTGCGCATGGCGCGGGTCTCGCCGGTATCCGGGTTGAACAGGATGGTGGCTTGCTGAATTTTGCCACCGTTTTCCAGCGTATCGATCTGCCATCTCACCTCGTAATCGATGGCCTGTTGCATAAACTTGAACGAGTTGAGATTCTTGATTTCGCGACGCGTGCCGAGCGGTGCGCCAGTCTTGCGCACCGATACGTTCACATCGCAGCGGAACGAGCCCTCCTGCATGTTGCCGTCGCAGATGCCGATCCAGCGCACCAGCGAATGCAACGCTTTGGCATAGGCCACCGCTTCGGCAGCGGAGCGCATGTCCGGCTCGGAGACTATTTCCAACAGCGGTGTGCCGGCGCGATTCAGGTCGATGCCGGTCACGCCTTGCGAATCGCCGTGAACAGATTTGCCCGCGTCTTCTTCCAAGTGCGCGCGGGTGATGCGCACCACTTTCTCGTAGGATTGTCCCGAGCCTGCCGAGGGAGCGGATAGCGGCTCGACCTGGATAGTCAGCGCGCCTTGGCCGACCACCGGTAAGTCGAACTGGCTGATCTGGTAACCCTTGGGCAGATCGGGGTAGAAATAATTCTTGCGCGCAAACACCGAGTGCGGTGCGATATGCGCGCCGACGGCGAGGCCGAATTTGATGGCGCGCTCCACCGCGCCCTTGTTCAGCACCGGCAATACACCGGGCAGCGCGATGCTCACCGCATCGGCTTGCGTGTTCGGTTCCGCCCCATATGCGGTCGAAGCGCCGGAGAAGATTTTGCTGCTGGTCGAGAGCTGTGCATGTACTTCCAGCCCGATGACGATTTCCCAAGTCATGTCTATCGTTTCCTTATGGGTCGTTCCATTATGATCCTTACAGCCCTTGCGGCACGCGGTCGTGCCAATCCGTTGCCAGTTGATATTGGTGCGCGACGTTCAGCATGCGCGCCTCATCGAAATAGTTGCCGATGATCTGCAAGCCCACCGGCATGCCCGGATTGCCATTGTTGAGCGCGCCGAAGCCGCAAGGAATGGACATGCCTGGTAGCCCCGCCAAATTAACCGCGATAGTGTAGATATCGGACAGGTACATCTGCACCGGATCGTCGCCCTTCTCGCCCAATTTGAACGCAGTGCTCGGGCTGGTCGGCCCCATGATGATGTCGCATTGCTTGAATGCATCGGTGAAATCTTGTGCTATCAGGCGGCGAATCTTCTGCGCCTGCAGGTAATAGGCATCGTAGTAGCCGTGGCTCAGAACGTATGTGCCGATCATGATGCGCCGTTTCACTTCCGCGCCGAAGCCCTGCGCGCGGCTCTTTTCGTACATATCGGCGAGGTCTGTGTAGTCCGGTGCGCGGTAGCCGTAACGCACGCCGTCGAAACGCGACAAGTTGCTGGAGGCTTCCGCCGGAGCCAGCACGTAGTAAACCGGCACCGACAGTTTTGAATTAGGCAAGCTGATTTCCACGACGGATGCGCCGAGTTTTTTGTATTCAGCAATGGCTGTTTCGACGGCCTTGCAGACATCGCTGCTCAAGCCTTCGGCAAAAAACTCTTTTGGCAAGCCGATGCGTAAGCCGGACAGCGGCTTGCTCAAATCGCGTGCGTAATCTTCCTTGTCGCGTTGCAGGCTGGTTGAATCGCGCTCATCGAAACCGGTCATCACGTTGAGCAGCAACGCCAAGTCTTCCGCACTGCGCGCCATAGGCCCTGCCTGATCGAGACTGGAGGCGAAGGCGATCATGCCGTAGCGCGACACCGTGCCGTAAGTCGGCTTGATGCCGGAGATGCCGCACAGTGCGGCAGGCTGGCGGATCGAGCCGCCGGTGTCAGTTCCCGTTGCGGCGGCGCACAGTCGCGCGGCCACCGCACAGGCCGAGCCACCGGAACTGCCTCCAGGCACGCGCGTCGCGTCCCACGGGTTCTTTACCGCGCCGAAATACGAAGTTTCGTTGGATGAACCCATGGCGAATTCGTCCATGTTGGTCTTGCCGAGATTTACTGCCCCCGCGCTGTTGAATTGCGCGATGACATGCGCATCGTAGGGCGCGACGAAATTTTCCAACATCTTCGAGCCGCAGGTGGTGCGCCAGCCCTTGGCGCAGAAAATGTCTTTCTGGGCTATCGGTATGCCAGTGAGAGTTTGTGCTATGCCGTCGGCCAGCATTGCATCGGCCGAACGCGCTTGTGCCAAACTGGTTTCGGCGCTGGTGGTGATGTAAGCGTTGAGCGCCGGATTGAACGCGGCGATACGGTCGAGGTAAAGCTGTGTCAGCTCGATGCTGGAGATTTTTTTGGCGCGCAATGCGCTGCCGAGTTGTTGCAAGTTGAAATTAAGCATGTTTCGGGCTACTCGATGACTTGCGGGACGAGATACAGCCCCGCTTCTACTTGCGGTGCAAGGGACTGGAACAGCTCACGCTGGTTGGCTTCTGTCACCGCATCTTCACGCAGCCGCAGGGACACATCCTGGGCGTGTGACATCGGCGTAATGCCTTGAGTGTCGACGGCCTGCATCTCCGCAATCAGGGCAAAAATGCCGGACAATTGTGAGCGGGCTGCCTCAATTTCCGTTTCGTCCATCGCCAGCCGCGCCAAGCGGGCAATTTTCCGGACATCTGCATTGGCCAAAAGCATAGTAGGGTGCATAGTAAAAACTTTATTGAAATAAGTCTAATAGGGTATCATAAAGGAGTTTGCTGACGCACCTCTTTAGACTATCAGGGACTGACCATGTTTGGATTTTTGAACGGCTATTTTGCCAACGATCTGGCGATTGACCTCGGCACTGCCAACACGCTTATCTGGGTGCGCGGCCAAGGTATCGTGCTGAATGAACCGTCGGTGGTGGCGATTCGCCAGGAGGGCGGGCCGAATGGTAAAAAAGTAATCCAGCAGGTCGGGCTAGCCGCCAAGCAAATGTTGGGACGCACACCGGGCAATATTACCGCGATCCGCCCGATGAAAGATGGCGTGATCGCCGACTTCACCGTCACCGAACAAATGCTCAAACAATTTATCCGCAAGGTTTACAAGGCAGGCATTTTCAGCCCCAGCCCGCGTATCGTGATTTGCGTGCCATGCGGCTCCACGCAAGTGGAGCGCCGCGCAATCCGCGAATCCGCGGTGGGCGCGGGGGCGCGCCGCGTGGAATTGATCGAAGAGCCGATGGCGGCGGCGATCGGCGCGGGCTTACCGGTGGAAGAAGCGACCGGATCGATGGTGGTGGACATCGGTGGCGGCACCACGGAAGTGGGCGTGATTTCGCTGGGAGGCGCGGTGTATTCCGGCTCGGTGCGCGTCGGCGGCGACAAATTCGACGATGCCATCATCAACTACATCCGCCGCAATTACGGCATGCTGATCGGCGAAACTCCCGCCGAAACTATCAAAAAAAATATCGGCTCCGCTTTCCCCGGCAGCGAAGTGCGCGAGATGGAAGTGAAAGTGCGCAATC
>CAIZNF010000592.1 GCA_903934275.1 uncultured Nitrosomonadales bacterium | reverse complement strand
CGATGATTACAGTATCACCCAGAAGGTGAGTACGCTAAACGGGGCAATTCTTTGTTTAACCTGCGGAAATCTGCGTAATCTGCGGACAACTGCTTTTTGTAGGTTAATGCTAAACAAGCGTAAGATTTTTGTCTCGTTTTGACATCATTTAGCAAACTATATCCGGTGAGTAAAACCCACCCTTCGTTATTACACTATTGCCTACGTTATTGCACCATTGATAAAGAAACGGAATTACGCCATGACTTCACAGATTTCTTTATTCGATCGCGTGGTCTCCGTCATTAGCAATGCCAGATTGCAGGCCTCCATCGGCTTGCCATAAAGATAGCCCTGCACTTCATCGCAGCCCTTAAGCTTCAAGAAATCAACTTGCGCTTTCGTTTCCACGCCTTCGGCAATAACCTTCAGTTTCAAGCCATGACCCATCCCGATAATCGCCATGACGATACCATCGTCATTGGTGCCATCCTGATGATCTCTCACGAATGACTGATCGATTTTCAACCTGTCGATGGGGAACCGCTTCAGGTAACTGAGTGACGAATAACCTGTGCCAAAATCATCTATGGAGATTTGAATTCCGATTGCGCGCAACTCATCAAGGGTCGCGATAGTTGCCTCTTCGCTATGCATCGCGATATTTTCCGTAATTTCCAGTTCCAGATATTCGGGGGATAGCCCGGTTTCCTTCAGTATCTTCTTGATAATTTGAGCCAGACCCGGCTGCCTGAACTGTATCACCGACAAATTAACTGCCACGCAGATAGGCGGTAGCCCATCATCCTGCCATTGCTTATTCTGTTTACATGCAGCCCGCAATACCCACTCGCCGACGGGAACAATCAGCCCGGTTTCCTCCAGGATAGGAACGAACTTGCCGGGCGGAATCAGGGCCGACCCCGGTTGATGCCAGCGAAGCAACGCTTCCGCGCCAATAATTTGGCCATCAAAAAGATTGAATTGAGGCTGATAATGCAGCACAAATTCTTCTTGAGCCAAAGCATGATGTAGGGCACTTTCCATAACCAGACGTTCTTTTCCATAAGCATCCATCTCCGGCCTGTATGCCTGATAACTCCTTCCCCCTGCTGCTTTTGCATTATGGAGTGCGGACTCCGCATTTTTGAACAAGTCGTCCCATTCCTGCCCATCCTTGGGGTAAAAACTCACGCCCACGCTTGCCTTGACGAATAGGTCATGCTCGTCAATCTGAAAAACTTCATCCATACAATTATGGATAGCCTTTGCAATCTCTTCGGCTCGCGCATCCTGATCAAGGTTCGGCACGACGGCAACAAAGGTATCGGCACCAAGCCGAGCAATAAAATCGTTCTCGCCAAATACCACCCGCAAGCGTTCGGCCGTTTCGACAAGCACCTTGTTTCCTGCCCACATACCAAGCGATTTGGTAACTTGGCGGAAACGGTTAAGATCAATCAGAAAAACAGCGAAGGAGAGATCGTTTCCGGTGCAAGCCATCTTCGACTTGAGATGCTTGAACAAGTGCTCGCGATTTGGTAGCCCAGTCAAACTATCGAAATGTGACACATTATGCAGACTATCCTGCGCCACTTTAAGGTCGGCCCGTACCGCAGCCTCTTGAAGCTCGCGTTCGACAATCGGCACCAATTTGGATAAATTATCTTTGCGGATAAAGTCCCTCGCCCCACGGCGCATCGCCTCGATTGCCACCTCATCAGGGATTAACCCGGAAACGATAATGAAGGGCACAGCCACCGTCACCTCTCGCACAATGGCCAGTGCTGCCAACGAATCCAGCGCAGGCAAATTATGATCACAAATAACCATGTCCCAAGATTCATGTTCCAGTGTGGCCTTGAGTGATGCCGCAGTCTCGACGCGCTTATGCGCAACAGCGAATCCGCCATCGGCCAGCTCATTGCGAACAAGCTCGGCATCGTCCTCAGAATCCTCAACCACCAAAACCCGCAGTTCTTTTTTCATTGTAATCATGATCGACCTCTCGCTTTATCTGTTCAACCCGGCAATTGCCCCGGCAATCGCACCGAGTGGCAGTGTTTTAATCACTGCGCCGCGCTTGACCGCCTCCTTGGGCATGCCATACACCACGCAGGTCTGTTCATCCTGCCCAATCGTCAACGCACCTTCATTGCGCATTTCAAGCAAGCCCACCGCGCCATCGTCACCCATACCGGTCATGATGATGCCCAGCGCATTCTTCCCGGCAGTTTTTGAAACAGAACGAAACAGCACATCCACCGAAGGGCGATGGCGGCTTACCGGCGGGCCATCCACGATCTCGACGTGATACTGCGCACCGTTGCGCTTCATCAGCATGTGCCTGCCGCCCGGCGCAATCAGCGCCAGACCGGGCAGCACACGGTCTCCATTTTTGGCTTCGCGCACCTCGATCTGGCACAAATCATTGAGGCGCGACGCGAATGCACCGGTGAATTTTTCCGGCATGTGCTGCACGATGACGATACCGGGACATACTCTGGGTAATGCCGTAAGCACCAATTCCAATGCCTGCGTGCCACCGGTAGAAGTGCCAATGGCGACCACGCGATCTGTGGTTTCTGCCATGGAATTGGTGTGTGTGGCGGCAGAAAGAATCGCATCGGCAGACAATTTTGGCGATGGTGTAATTGCCGATGCCACCCTCGGCACCAGCTTGCGCGCATTGGCATGTGCGGCAGCTTTAATTGTGCTGATCAGATCGTCCGAGGAATCTTCCAGAAACTGTTTCAAACCCATCTTGGGTTTGGTAATAATAGTGAAAGCGCCCGCCTCCAGCGCTTGCATGGTGGTTGCCGCGCCCTTCTCGGTCAGCGTGGAGCAGATCACCACCGGGGTCGGGCGTTCGGCCATAATCTTTTTCAAAAAGGTAATACCATCCATGCGCGGCATTTCCACATCCAGCACAATCACGTCCGGCCACTGCACACGCATACGCTCCATAGCGAATACCGGGTCGGCAGCCGCACCGATCAACTCAATAGTCGGATCACCCTTCAGTGCGGCGGTCAACACTTGGCGCACCACGGCGGAATCATCGACGATCAATACTTTTATTGTGGACATAATGTTCCATTAATGTTGTTGCTGGTTATCCCGCTTTTACAGGCTACAGGAGGCTGGTGGCGCACCCAGACATGGCCGCTCCAGATATCGAAAAATATATTGCGATGCCCGACATCACCCAGATGTTCGGCGCAGGCGGAAAAGCCATGCTGCTTCATCAAAACACGCGCCATCTCGACATTCTTCGCGCCCACATGATCCTTGCTGACCGCCTGATGCGCGGAAAACATGTGCCCGCCGCCAAACAGCTTGACCTGATACTCGTTCGGCCATGTACCGGCATTCCGAATTCCCTGCAACATCAACTCCAGCGCCTCATCCGCGTAGCGTCCATCCAGCGCACCATGTTTTTTCCCCGGATGCTTCGGCAACATGTAATGGCACATGCCACCCACCAACAGGCCGGGATGCCACACAGTAACTGCCACACAGGAGCCGAGCAGCGTGCGGATACGCGTATCGCGTTCACCGAAATACACCTCGCCCGGTTGCAGGAAAATCTCGATGGCGTGCGCGGGTTTATGCATCAGGTTTTTTCAACCTAAACCGTGCGAGCAAAAACCAAAAATTGGAAATAATTTTCCCGTAGGTTGGGCAAAGCGTAGCGT
>CAIZNF010000591.1 GCA_903934275.1 uncultured Nitrosomonadales bacterium | reverse complement strand
TGCCGTGGTTGATGTGATGATGCCGGGGATAAATGGCATCGAAGTACTTCGACAAAGTCGAAAAGAAAGTTCCATGCCAATCATTATGCTAACTGCACGCGGGGATGATACGGATCGCATTATCGGCTTGGAGCTAGGAGCAGATGACTATGTGCCGAAGCCCTGCACTGCTAGAGAGTTGACTGCACGTATCCGCGCAATTCTAAAACGAGTCAATAATGTCAGTCATGTTGAATCCCAGAATATTGAAGTTGGTGAACTCGCTTTTTGGCCTAAGCAACGAAAAGCAGAGTGGCGTGGTGGGGCAATTGAATTGACGAGTACAGAATTCAGCCTATTAGAAGTGTTGGTTCTCCATGCTGGACAAATCGTCAGCAAAGACGCCTTATCCGAACAGGCATTGGGGCGAAAACTCATGCGTTTTGATCGCTCTATTGATGTACATATGAGCAATATTCGTCAGAAGCTAGGAACCTTGCACGATGGTCGATCCTGTATTCAAACCGTTATTCGTAAGGGCTACATGCTGATTAAGGAATAGCGCATGGGAAGATTATTCTGGAAATTTTTCTTCATTTTTTGGCTGGCTCAAGTGGTCACCTCGATTGGTGTGGGCTTCGCAGTTTGGGCGTCACGTCCGCAGCAGATGGCTGTCAGTGGACATGCTAGACAGATGAATCCGCCAGCCCCTCCATCTTTTTGGCCTCCCCATCTCATGCCACCGTTCCTTATGCCTCCAGCTCCCCCGCCTGAGCCACATCAAAAAAGGGGTTTTTTGCCGCCCCTCATTCCGATGCTTGCGGGTAGTGCGGTGAGTCTTATTTTTGCATGGCTATTAGCGTGGTATTTTTCTCGGCCGATTCACCTGTTACGCAATGCATTCGATGCCGCCGCCAATGGCAAGCTGGAGACTCGCATTGCTCAATCTATGGGCAACCGAAACGATGAGTTATCTGACCTCGGTCAGGACTTTGACAACATGGCTGAACGTTTGAAAAATCTAATGGAATCACAACGTCGTTTATTACATGATGTTTCACATGAGGTGCGTTCCCCGCTGGCTAGGTTACAAGCGGCGACCGATTTGATGCAACAGCAACCAGAACGCGCCATAGAGCTTATTCCTCGCTTGCAAAGAGATGTGGGGCGCATCGACATGTTGGTGAGCTGCTTACACTAGCGCGTCTCGATTCCGGCATGACTAGCATGATGAATGCAGCAGTAGATTTATGCGAGCTGATCGATCAAATAGCGAATGATGCACGCTTAGAGGCCGACACCAAGCATTGTCGTTTAGACGTTAGTCTTCCCGAATCAATAGTCATTAATGGAAACTATGAGCTTCTCTATCGGGCAATTGAAAACGTCGTACGCAATGCCGTCTTGCACTCGCCACAAGGTTCGCGGGTCGGTATTGATGTAACGCAAGATTTTTCAACGCAACGCGTCATCATCACGGTAACTGACCAAGGCAGTGGTGTGCCATCGTCACAACTTGAAAGCATTTTCCAACCCTTCTTCCGTAGCGCAATAAATAGTGAAAGGTCAGGATATGGTTTGGGGCTGGCAATCACGCAACGAGTAGTGC
>CAIZNF010000590.1 GCA_903934275.1 uncultured Nitrosomonadales bacterium | reverse complement strand
TATTCGAGGAAGTCAGACAGGCTGCTAGAGCATGACCAAATTTTGAGCTGAGCATGTAGCCACGGCGCGTAAGGTTGTTTTGAACCCAAAAAATTCCCTAAGGTTTTGCCGACTTTGGTGCCACATATATTGCTGCCTCTCCTGGCGGAAGCACTTTATATTTAGTCTTGCCTACTGCTCCTTCCATTTTACCAGTTTGCGGTATCTCGTCTTTGGCGGTAGTTTTCTCTTTCCCGCGTGTTGGAGCTTTCTGTTTTGTCTTAACCTGCGGCACTTCCGCTTTGCTTTCCGGCTGGGTTTTTAAGCCGGGGGCCTTGTCTTCGGTGGCAGTTTGAAATTCGGCATGGCTTGGTGATTCCTGCGCGGCCTTAACTTTAGGCGCTTCTGTTTTTGTTTCCGGCTGGGTTTTTAAGCCGGGTGTATTCTCTTCAACGGCAGTTTTCGGTTCAGCCTGGCTTGAGGGTTCCTGCCCTGCTTTGATTTTTGAGGCTTCCGCCTTTGCTTCTTTCTGGGCTTTTAATTTAGCCGCTTTTGCTTCGGCTGCCGCGGCTTGCGCTTGGGTTTTTTGCGCTGCCCTAATACGGACGGCCAATGCGCGTTCGCGTGCTTTTTGTGCCGCATTGCCACGGGCAATTATGGCTGCTTTTTGAGCTTTTAATTTAGCAGCCTTTGCTTCGGCGGCGGCTTGCTCCTTGGCTTTTTTATCAGCTTTAACCCTTGCCGCTTCCGCTTGAATAGCTTGTTCCGCTTTGATCCGCGCCGCTTCCACCTGTGCGGCTTGTTCCGCTTTTATGCGTTCAGCTTCGGCTTTGGCGTGCTGTTTTTCTCTGACAAGCTGCTGGGCGACTAATTGTTTTGCGGCTAAATCGCGCTGGTCGGCAAAATTTATCTTCGCGATGCAGCCAATTTTAATTCCGAATTTTGCCGCATCTTCAGACAATTCCCCGATAGAAAACTGCGGTTGAATATCTATTAATGTGGCCGCGTCCACCGCGTGGCCCGCGACACCGATCGTTGATCCTTTTAGCCCAGCGATACGCGCATCGCTGGCGTAAACGACAAACTTGTCACCGGGTTTTAGCAGTGAGTCTCCCCCCGCATCAAGAAATATTTTTTTTCCTTCGATTCTGATGATGTGCGCAGAAAATGGCACGCTTTCCAGGGAGTCATGTATTTCCTTAACCGCCGAATCAAGCAACCGGTTTGTCGCCTTGCCAAACTCAGTTTCAAAGAAAATACTGCTGCCAAAAGGTTTGTTGTTTCCCACCATCACATCCCCTTGGGCTTGCTCGCCCAAGCGGCGCGACAACAGGCGAACGCCCGTAAGCCCATCGTAAACAGAAAATTCGATCTCAAAATGTCTTTTTTTAGGCCCTCCAAACGGAGACTCAAGGGACAATTTCCCCGTGCTTGTTCCCGCATTTACCACCATGCCGGAAATAAGAAATTGCGCCCCGGTTTCTGCAGCAATTTGAATGATGGCATCGCGTTGCGACACATCTACTTCTGCCGGAACTGCGCGGCTGGCATAGGCTGACAAGAACTCCCCGCTCGCCTCCAGGCGGCTGGAAAGCGCGATTGGAAGCCCGTCATAAATATTATTGATGTCGTCCACATGAATCGTGTTGGCAACGTCGAATTGGGTAATAGCGATTTTCTTTTTTGGAACTCGGATGAGTGTCGCATTTTCCGCGTCAAATTTGCCATTCACCACTTCGGCGCTTACCGTTACATGGTAAATCTCCCGGTCTTCCCATTCACGGAGTATCGAATAGCGGCTACCTTGTTGGGCCGGTTGCGCATCCACATTTTGCTGGGGTTCATTGGCGATGCCGGGAAATTTGCTTGCCATCGCAGGCGGATTTGCCAATTTGACGAGATTGCGTAGCGCATCGCTCAACGCCGCTTGACGGGCTGCGTTTCGCCCGCCCGCCCCGATTACAGCAATACCTTCCGCGCGCACTTTTCCCGTAAATGCGCTTGCAGCTTGTGCCGCTTCAGGTTTGATAATTTCCGGTTTAAAGGCTTCCGGTTTGGCAACTGCCGTTTGCGACACGCAAAATAAAGCCCCCGCGCAAAAAGCTGCAACTAAGCATCGGCAGAGGCCGTTTTTATAAGCGGAAGCCGCAAACAAACTACCGGAGCAAGAACCCATATTTATCAGCATTACAGTCCCTTTTAAGCAACTATTTACCACGAGCTAGTGCCGCAGTTCATTGTAAGTTGCGCTCGTCCCCCCACGACTATATGTTCGATATTCGAGGGTCTTGATCAACACGTTTGGAAGCACCTCACCAAATCAGTGCGCAGTGTCCATGTATTTCTATCTATGGTCAATATGCAGCCCCTGCTTGTCTGCGCGCAAAATACAGGCACGGGCTTTTTAGTGCCTAATATTTTGGGTCGCGCTTGCTAGTTTGAACCAAATGCGCCCACCCGGATAGGGTAAACTTGCTCTACCATTTGCAATGCGATACATCCAGACATAAGGTATGGGAGAATTATTTTTCACGGAAACCCGCGCGCGGCTGCGTACTTGGCTGGCATCGGGCTACGCGCTGTTCATCGTTTACGCGAGCCTGTCGCCATTTGTCGGTTGGCGCGAACAGGGGTTGGATTTCGTCGAAGTGCTCGGCGCGCCTTTGCAGCTCACCTATACCGCATTCGACGCGTTCATCAACCTGTTGTCTTATTTGCCGCTCGGTTTTCTGGCTGTGATCGCGTTACGCGCGCGATGCGGCACGTTGTCCAGTGTTATTTTTGGCCTGTGCTTGGGCATATTGCTGTCGACGGGTATGGAGTATTTGCAAATGTATTTGCCCGCGCGCGTCAGTTCGAATATGGATTTGCTGTCCAACAGCGCGGGCGTGCTGTTGGGTGCATTGCTGGCGGCAAGCCTCGCATCGTGGACCTGGCTGTTTACCATCCTGATACGCTGGCGCAGCGGTTTATTCCACCAGGGCAAGGAAATGGATTCTGGTCTGGCCATGCTCGCGCTGTGGATGTTCGGCCAGATCAACCCGTCCTTGCCGATGCTGGGCAATGTGTTCATCAGCGAAGTGGCGCGCCAACCCTTTGCCACGCTGCCGCATACCCCGTTTAATTGGTGGGAAAGCGGTGCCGTCACACTGAACCTGTTGATGCTAGGGGTGTTAATGCTGACTTTGCTGCGCTTGCCGCGCAATGTTGTCAGCGCGTTGCTGGCAGTATTGAGCGTGGTGGCGCTGGCAAAATTTATTACTGCGGCGGTGTTGCTGAAGTCATGGGCGTTGCTGTTGTGGATCAACAGCGAGGCGGTGTTGGGAATGCTGTTGGGAATGCTGCTGTTGCTTTCGGTATTATGGCTACCGCGCGCCACTGTAATCAGCTCCGGTGCGGCGGTGTGCATAACCTATTTCGTTATGGTGAATTTCTTGTTTGACAGCAACACTCCTGCCGCAGCCATGTCCGTCTATCACTGGCATTATGGGCATTTACTGAATTACAACGGCCTGGCGCAGACTATTACGCTGATTTTTCCGTTGCTATTGATGCTGCATTTGTGGCGGATACGGACAACATAAATTCTGCAGAATTTAATTTCCTGGAGCACGACCATGAGTTTTTACGACAAGCATGTTTTTTTCTGCACCAACCAGCGTGAAGACGGCAGCCAATGTTGCAATAATCATGGCGCGCAAAAAGCGCGCGATTATATGAAGAGCAAGCTGAAAGAGCTGGATATTGCCAAGCATCAGAACAATATCCGCATCAACTCGGCAGGCTGCATGAATCGCTGCGATAAAGGGCCGGTTATCGTGATATACCCGGAAGGCACCTGGTACACCTACGGGGATGAAAGCGATCTCGATGAAATTATTGAGCAGCATCTCAAGCGGGGGCTGATTGTGGGACGGTTGAAAATTTGATGTTTGCGAGTGGCTTTCAGAATGCGCTTTCGCGCCGGATGACGAAGATAATTGCAACGCGGAGGCTGGCGTGAATGCAGTGATCAGTGCGCGCAATTTGCGCAAATACTATGGCTCTCAAGCGGTGGTGGATGGCTTGAATCTATCCATTCGGCGCGGCGAATGTTACGGCTTGCTGGGGCCGAACGGTGCGGGTAAAACCACTACGCTGCGCTTGATGCTCGGTCTGATAGAACCCGACGAAGGCGAGTTGCGCTTGTTCGATCTTGCCGTGCCAAAAGAATCGCGCGCCGCGCGGATTCGCGTGGGTGTGGTGCCGCAAGTGGATAACCTCGACCCGGATTTCACCGTGGCGGAAAACCTGCTGGTGTATGGTCGTTACTTCGGCATGGACGATGCGGCCATCGAAGCGCGCTTGCCGGAGTTGCTGGAGTTCGCCAATCTCACCCATAAGCGCGATGCCAAAGTACCGACCCTGTCCGGCGGCATGAAACGGCGGCTGACATTAGCGCGTGCGCTGGTAAACGACCCGGAAATTATTTTTCTGGATGAGCCGACCACCGGCCTCGACCCGCAAGCGCGCCACTTGATCTGGCAACGCCTGCGCGAACTGACCGCACGCGGCAAGACACTGTTGCTCACCACACATTTTATGGATGAGGCGGAACGGCTCTGTCACCGACTCGCGGTAATGGATAATGGCCGGATCATCAGCGAAGGTTCGCCGCGCGAACTGATCGAACAGAACATCGAGCCACAAGTGGTTGAAGTGTTTGGCGAGCAAGCGGCCGAATGGGCGCACGGTCATGCGGCGCATCACGCGCAACGCTTTGAGGTGAGCGGCGAGACGGTATTTTGCTATGTGCAGGATGCGCAGCCGCTATTACAGGAATTGCAGCAACACCCCCATTTGCGTTACCTGCACAGGCCCGCCAACATGGAAGATGTATTTTTGAAGCTGACCGGCAGGGAGATGCGAGAATGATTTTTATTCCGTCATTCCCGCGCAGGCGGGAATCCAGC
>CAIZNF010000589.1 GCA_903934275.1 uncultured Nitrosomonadales bacterium | reverse complement strand
GCTTTGCCCAACCTACGAGACAACCTCTTCGACAAGGCTCTCCTGAGCAATATCGAAGGACTCAGGACATGCATGGTTGGTACAGCCCACCCTGCAGTTACTAAAATTTTGAATGCATATTAAAGCGGCGAGGTAAACATGTCTCTATTCCGGCAACTAATGTTAGCAGTAGCGCTCTCCACCTTGCTCTCGTTTATGGGCAGCGCTGTCGTCAGCCTGCTTTCTTCCAGGCATTATCTCGAGCAGCAGCTTATTCTCAAAAATGAGGACAATGCCAGCGCGCTCGCTCTGCTGATCACCCAGCAGAGCAAAGACCCGGTAACCATTGAACTCTATGTTGCCGCGTTGTTTGATAGCGGGCATTACGAGCTGATACAAGTGTTTGATCCGAAGGGCAAGATCATCGTCGAGCGCAAATCTCCGCCGGACACCGGCGATGCGCCCGCTTGGTTTACCCGGTTGCTTCCGATCAAACCGACACCCGGACATGCGCAGATCAGCGACGGTTGGAAGCAATATGGAACCATCGAACTGCGCAGCCAAAGCAAATTTGCCTACGGGGAATTATGGCAAGGCGCTACCAGCATGGCTGGCTGGCTGCTGCTGGCCGGTGCAATCAGCGGCTGGATTGCCGCGATGATTCTCAAGCGCCTGCGCGAACCGCTGGGACGAGTAGTTGACCAAGCGCGCGCCATCTGCGAGCGGCGCTTCAGCACGATTGAAGAGCCAAAAGTACCGGAACTCAAGCAACTCGCCTTCGCGATGAACACCATGGTGGGCCGGTTGAAAACCATGTTCGAGGAAGAAGCTGCGCGGCTTGAAGCGGTTCGCCGCGAGGTCAACTACGATTTGGTTTCCGGTTTTGCAAACCGCATGTTTTTCTTCTCGCAATTTTCCAACCTGCTCAACAAATCAGACGAGTCTGCGCACCACGGCAGCTTACTGCTACTACGCATTGTCGACTTGGCGGCGATCAATAAGCGCCTGGGCCGCATGGATACGGACAAATTCTTGAAAATACTGGCCCAAAGCATCGAAACTTCTATTGAATTACACGCAGGGCGATATGCCCGCGACAAACGCCTGATTGGGCGGCTGAACGGCACTGATATTGCCGTAGCGCTTCCCGGATTTGAAGATGCTGAAGTATTGGTGAACGAAATGCTTCAGAACATTACCAGTAATCTTTCGCATCTTTCTGATGGCGCAACCGTTGTGCGCATCAGCTTTATCGATTACTTGCAAGGGCAGGAAGCGGGGCCACTGATGGGGCAACTGGATGGGGCACTGGCCGAGATCGAGTCCTCTGGCGATGAAAAGCCACGCCGCGCAGCGGCGGGCGGAGAGCAGCGTACTACTTCTGCGCAGTGGGCGCAGCAGTTGGGCATGGCCATTGAGAATGGCTGGTTACGTCTGGTGGGCTTGCCTGTCGTCGGTTTTGGCAACAAGAAATTGCTGCACCAGGAGTGCCCTCTGCGGATGCGCTTTGTCGAGGAGGGCGAATGGCAAACGGCGGGCAAATTCCTGCCTATGGCAACGCGTCTGCAAATGACTGCGGATCTGGATATTGCCGCAGTGCGCCTAGCCGCAAACCAGCTTGCAGCTGATCCCAATTCACCGGATTTGGCGGTCAACCTTTCCGGTGAATCGCTGCTGTCCGAACCTTTCCGCAAGAAAATGCGCGAATTGATGCAGGGCAAAGCGGCGCATTGCAACCGCTTGTGGCTCGAGGTTTCAGAGTCCAGCGCCTTCGCCAATCTTGATGCCTTCCGCGCGTTCCGCAAGGACATGATGGGTTTCGACTGCCATATCGGGATCGAACACTTCGGACGAGAATTCAGCCGCATAGGCGTACTGCATGACCTTGGCCTGCATTATCTAAAAGTGGATGGCAGCTTCATCAATGACATCGATACCCAATCCGGCAATCAGGCCTTCCTCGAAGGACTCTGCCAGATTGCCCACAACATCGGTTTGCTGGTAATCGCGGAAGGTGTCAAACGACCGGAAGAGCTCGCCATGCTGCCCAAGCTCGGGTTCGATGGTGCTACGGGGCCGGCGATTCCGCGCGAATAAACCTAGAAAAAGCAGTTGCCCGAAGATTGTGCAGATTAAACAACGAATAACTTTGGATCGTTGACTCACTTTTTTGGTGTTGTAGCACTCATACTCAACCGTGTGAAAATCTGCGTTAATCTG
>CAIZNF010000588.1 GCA_903934275.1 uncultured Nitrosomonadales bacterium | reverse complement strand
TGATGATTATCCCGATGCTATTGCGTATCGACTTTGGCGCGCTGCATCAGGTAAAGGCCCATAGTCGTGGTATTGGTGTCACGCTGTTCGTCAACTGGGCAGTGAAGCCTTTTTCGATGGCCTTTCTCGGCTGGTTATTCATCCGCCATGTGTTTGCGGGTTACCTGCCGCAGGATCAACTCGATAGTTATATCGCCGGGCTGATCCTGCTGGCTGCCGCGCCTTGTACCGCGATGGTGTTCGTGTGGAGCAATCTGGTAAAAGGCGATCCCTACTTCACGCTGTCGCAAGTTGCGCTCAACGATGCCATCATGATTTTCGCTTTCGCGCCGCTGGTGGCGTTGTTGCTCGGTGTCGCCAGCATTGCCGTGCCGTGGGACACGCTGCTTGTTTCGGTAATTTTTTACATCGTGATCCCGGTCGCCATCGCGCAACTGCTGCGCCGCCAATTGCTGGTGAATGGCGAGGATAAGTTCAAGCGCACGATGGAGCGCATCGCGCCGTTTTCGATGGGTGCGCTGCTGGTGACGTTGGTGCTGCTGTTTGCGTTACAGGGCAATGCCATCGTCGCGCAACCGCTGGTAATCGCCATGCTGGCTGTGCCGATCCTGATTCAGGTATTGTTTAATTCCGGTCTGGCCTATTGGCTGAATCGTCGGCTGGGCGTTGCGCATTGTGTCGCGGCCCCCTCTGCACTCATCGGTGCGAGCAATTTCTTTGAGCTGGCTGTCGCCACCGCCATCAGCCTGTTCGGCTTCCAGTCCGGTGCGGCGTTGGCGACCGTGGTCGGCGTGCTGATCGAAGTGCCGGTGATGTTGGTGGTGGTAAAGATCGCCAATGCCACACAGGGTTGGTATGGGCAAACAGCAAGTAAAGTTAACATCTAACGGGCATGGCGAGCCACCTCCGCCTCTGATAATGAAACCGTAGGAGCGGTCTCCTGGCCGCGATATTTTTGAAACAAATCGCGGCCTGGAGACCGCTCCCACAAAACCAATAATCACGATTTGGAGATCGCTCCACAACAACCGATGTTGTTTCACGTTAAAATAGAACAAACTCTATCCAAATATTACAGTTCTATTTTCGGGGGATATTGCATATACTGCCCCTGTCACTTTATATTTGGAGATGAAGAAATGACTACCGATAAAACTGAACTACCCGCGAAAAAAACCGCAACCAGCAAAACTCTCGCTGCAGCAAAAAAGGTGGTGAAACCTGCGCTAAAACCGGCGGCAAAAAAAGCTGGAGCAATATCGAAACCGGCAGCGAAAAATCCTGAAAAAAAGCCTAAAGTAAAAGTGGTGCATGATAACTTTTCCATGCCCAAGGCCGAGTATCGGAAGATCGCTGAAATTAAGGAGGTATGTCTTAAAGCCGGGTTGCATGTTAAGAAGAGTGAGGTGCTCCGTGCCGGCTTGAAAGCTTTGGGTCAAATGAATGAAGCGCAGCTCAAGAGTGCATTAGCGGGACTGGCAAAGGTTAAAGCCGACCTCCCAAAGGCGCCATAAGGAAACGCATATTGCTCCGATCAGCAATACGCAGAGTGAGTTCCCAGCCTGCGTAATCGAGTAATTTGCCATGCTGCAACGCCATGACCGAGCGTGGGCATTGCTCGCCATGTGTGAGTTGCTCTACCCTACCCGCAGCTTGTCTTGCCGTGTCACAACGTGCTGAGAACGTGTTTGAAAAGTTACTGCGCGTCCGAATTGCGGCGTTGCACGGTGCTCGGAACCCTCATGTACTCAAGTACATTCCGGTTCCTGCGCTCTGTGCGCCTTGCACTTCGGCCTGCTCGCTTACACTTTAAAACACGTTCTGAGGGGCGCATAGCGGCATTAAAATCGTGCTTCCTCGCCCGATTTTGCCTTGCACCGCATCCCTTGATCGCTTTGTGATACGGTAAGACTAATCGCCATTCAACACACTTACTATATCGCTGCGTAACTCGTCGAATTCCTGATCGGAAAATTGCAGGTGTTTCAGCACGAGAGGTTGCCACATTGTCCACCCATCGTTAAGCAAACCCAAATGTGAATCCACAATATACCCTGCTGCTTGAATAATACTCACCCAAGTGCAAATCTCAATTGAATCCTGGTCGGTAATCGAGGAAAAAATCGTGGGGTCGTGATGGCGCAAAATTGTGCGGCACATGTTCGGGGGCAGCAGCCAATTGCGTGCCAGCAAATTGCCCACCGCTGTGTGTGTGGTCGAATAACACGCATCTTCAGCGGCACAAATATTTCCATTGGCGCGTGACACCCCGTTGATTTTATCGAGGTAATCAGGATATTTCTGCATCAGCACCGGGATTCCGCAATCATGGAACAACCCAACGGTATATGCATCATCGCAAGACGCGCCGGGGACCTGCGCGGCAATACGGGATGCGGCCAAAGCGGTCATGCCGGAACGATCCCAGAATTCATCCATGCCGGCCAGATTTGGCATGACGTTGGCGCGCAACGCAACATTGCTGAGCAGATTGACCGTGTTCCTGAGCCCCAGCACAGTGACTGCCTGCGGGACCGAAGATGCCTTGTTGCGCAAGCCGAAATATGGCGAATTGGCAAGTTTCAGCATCGGCGCGGATAAACCGACATCCTGCCCGATCAAACGCGCTATTTTCCCCAAGTCGGCATCGGGTGATCGCGCCTCCTTCATCGCCGCCAACAATGCCGTCGGGCACGGCGGCAAGTGGATCCCTTTCAACACCTGTTCGGCAACATTTACATCTGTTTCAGCGTGCATAATTTTTACCTTTTTTTCGATTGCCACAAAATCCGCTAATGTCGCCGATTGAAAATATCTATTGTCGAGTGTGTGTGGGCGGAACTTTACACGTTTAGCCGATAAAAGTGTACATGTAGCCTTGTCCAATCCGGTATGAGCCTGGACAAGAGCTGTATTTCCAACGAGAAATGCGCCTGAAGCGAAAAATTTGAGGGCGAACAATGATCACTACTCGCGCAATATCGCCAGCGGCGGCAGCGTGATCAATCGCCTCGTACTCAGCCATCCCGCCAGCATCACCACCAGCATTCCACCCAACCCGCCAACCGGCCAGATAATGGCGCTCGCCTGGTAGGGAATTTCCAGCACAAAGCGCGCCAGCACCCAGCCGAGCAACACCGCGCCGCCAGCGGAGAACAGGCCACTCAGCAAGCCCAGTACGGCGAACTCGCTCAGATGCAAACGGCGCAGATAATAGCTACCCGCGCCCAGTGTGCGCAGAATCGTCGCTTCCTGGGTACGCTCATCCTGCACGGCAAGCAACGCGGCATACAGCACCGCGATACCGCTCAGCAAGGTGAACAGGAACAGGATGCTGATGGTCTGCGAAACCTGTTCGATGATGCCGCGCACCTGCGCTACCATCTCGCCGGTATCGATCACCAGCAGATTGGGGAATTTCCGAGCCAATTGATCGCCCGCGCGTATTTTTTCAGACGGCAAATAAAAACTTGCAATGTAACTTAACGGGGAATTCTTGAGCAACTCCGGCGTGGCGATCACAAAAAAATTCACCTGCATCGAATCCCACTGCACCTTGCGCAGGCTGGTGACGCGCGCGGTAAAACGGACACCGGCCACATCATAAGTGAGTTCGTCGCCAAGGAAAATGCCGAGCTTCGTGGCGATGCCTTCCTCGACGGACAACTGCGCAGCACCCTCCCCTCTCTCGCCCGATGAAGGTGTCCACCATTGCCCCTGCACTAACTCATTCCATTCCGGCATTTTTTCGGCATAAGAAAGATTAAATTCACGCTCCACCAATTCGCGGGCACGCGGCTCGACATAGCTGTCACCATTGATCGGGCGCGCATTGATGGCAACCAACCGGCCGCGCACCATCGGCAACAACTGCGGCGGCGATAATTGTGCGTGTGCGAAAAAATCCAGCATGGGTTGCCGCTGATCCGGTTGGATATTCACTACAAACCGGTTCGGCGTATCCGGCGGCAATTTGCCCTGCCAGCTTTGCAGCAAGTCGCCGCGCACCAGCGTCATCGACAGCAACGCCATGCCACCCAAGCCCAGCGCGACAACCTGCATTGCATTGGCGCGCCCATGCCGCGCCAGATTGTTAAATGCATGCCGCCAGTGCGGGGTCATGCGAAAGACATGACGTTCCATGCCGCGCATCAGCAACCACGCAAAGCCGAAGAAACACAGCAGGCCTGCGAGCAGTCCGCCCAGCATCGCCACGCCCAGATTGATCGAGCCTGCCTGCCATAAAAACAATCCCGCCAGCACCAGCACAGCTACGCCATAAACCAACCCCGTGCTTGCCTGCGGCGCGCCCAGTTCACGGCGTAACACGCGCAACGGCGACACCTTGCGCAATTGCAGCAGCGGCAGGAATGCGAAGCCCAGCAGCAACGCAAAGCCGCTCGCTGCCGCCTTGAACGCGGGCAACACCGAAGGCTGCGGCAATTCCGCGTTGCGCACCGACTCGATTAAAGTGACCAGGCCAGCCTGCGTGGCGTAACCCAGGCCGCAGCCGAGCAGCACCGCGATCACGCCCAGCAAAAGAAACTGGTAGAGGAACAGGCGCAGCACCTGCTCCTGTTGCGCGCCGAGACAGCGCAGCATCGCGCAAGTATCCAGATGGCGCAGCACGAAGCGCCGTGCCGCCAATGCCATCGCCACGCCCGCGAGTATCGCGGCAGTCAGCGC